>CAMEPN010000271.1 GCA_945931735.1 uncultured Clostridia bacterium | reverse complement strand
CTCGACGCCCGACCCCGTGACCACGCTCGGCGACGACAGATGGTATAATTACAGCGTTTCCGCAGATATCGAGTTCGACCCTGCCGAGGATAAGGGTTCAAATTATATCGGCGTAGGTCTTAGATATACCCTTGCGTGCAATTCTTACAGCGGCTACTGGATAAAGCTTTTCGAGGACGGCGGCTGGAAGCTGCTCTCAAACAGCACCGAAAAGGCTTCCGGAACTATCGACGGCTTTGACGGCTCGGCGGCTCACACCGTAAAAATAATGGCGGAAAACAACGTTATATCCGCGTATGTTGACGGCGAGAAAATAACCGAATATGTTTATGAAACCGAGTCGCTTATCGGCGCGGGCAGGGCAGCGCTTTACAGCTCCTACAACAAAAACCGCTTTGACAACCTGTCCGTTGAGCCTATCAAGGGCGCGGACACCTACATCAAACGCTACGACAACACCGACTTCTGCTTTGAGTACGATGGCGAATGGTCGCACAACACGATGAGCAGCTTCAAGAATTACAAGAGAACAATTTCCACCGCAGGCGAGGGCGCTTCCGTTACGGTAAGCTTTGACGGAACAGGCTTCGCGCTCACGGGCGAAACCGATAAGGACACCGTTATTTCCGTCGAGATAGACGGCGGCGCGGCGGAAACAAGGGACGTATACAAAACAAGCTCCAGAAAGATATCCTGCCGCAGCGACGGACTGGAGAACGGTCATCACACCGCAAAGATAACCGTTGTTTCGGGAACATACAGCGTTGACGGCATGGAGGTCATCGGCGGCGTTATACCGCTTGCTTCCATGATAAAGACCGAGCAGACTTCGGAGGATACCGACGTCGCTTCTGAGCAGGCTGCGTCCGACGCGACTGCGGAAAGCGGAGCTGCTGCCGACGAAGCGGAAAGCAAGTCCATTAACCCCGTTATCCCTATCGCGATAGGCGCGGCGGCGCTTGCGGCGGTCGCAGCGGTATGCATAGCTATTGCAAGGAAAAAGAAGAAGCATGAATAATTCAAGGGACATGACGCAGGGCGGCGTGACGGGGCATATCGTAAGATTTACCCTGCCGCTGCTCGGCGGAAATCTTCTTCAGCAGACCTACAACATCGTTGACACGGCGATAGTCGGGAATGTCCTCGGGGACGATTCCCTCGCGGCGGTCGGCGCGACAGGCTCGATAACCTACCTGTTTTACACGCTGTGCATAGGGCTTTCCATCGGCGCGGGTGTTATCATCTCGCAGTTTTTCGGCGCGGGGGATATCAAGCGGCTCAGGGCGGCGGTGTTCAATTCTGCGGTGGTAACGGCGGTATTCGGGACGGTTATAAGCATTGCCGCGGCTGCATTGGCAGAGCCGGTGCTGCGGGCGCTGAATGTCCCCGAAAATCTTCTGCCCGAGGCGGTCTTATACATGAGGATAGCCTGCGGAGGAACGGTCGCTGTCGCGGCTTACAACTGGATAAACGCCGTAATGAGGGCGCTCGGCGACTCTAAGACCCCGCTTATTTTCCTCGGAGCGGCGAGCATTCTGAACGCAGGGCTTGACTTGCTGTTCGTGCTCGGATTTGGCGCGGGAGTAGGCGGCGCGGCGTTCGCGACGGTGCTTGCGCAGGGGCTTTCGGCGGCGGTCTGCATTATTTACTGCTTTAAAAGGTGCGGCGAGCTTAAGCTTTCGCGCAGCGATATTCGTACAGACCGGAATATGATACTCCGGTGCATAAAAACCGGTCTGCCGATTGCCGCGCAGAACGGGCTGATATCTGTTTCGATGGTTGCCTTGCAGAGGGTAACGAACGGCTTCGGCGAAACCGTTATGGCGGCATACACCGTTTCGATGAGGATAGAGCAGTTCGTTCAGCAGCCGTTTTCCTCGCTCAACGCAGCCGTGTCCACCTTTACGGGGCAGAATATCGGCGCGGGAAAAAGCGAGCGGGCTGTCAGCGGGCTTAAATCCGGCTTGAAAATCTCGGTGGCATTCGCATTTGTGATGCTGGCGGTGTTTGCGCTGTTCGGAAAGGGCATTGCGGGCTGCTTTGTAAACGGCGAGGAGGTCATAAACATTGCAGGCGCGGCGATAGTGCTGACAGGCTGCTTATACTGGGCGCTCGGCATTATCCATACCGTAAGGGGCTTTCTCAACGGCGCGGGAGATACGGGCTACGCTCTCGTAAACGGCGCAGCCGAGGTGGTATGCCGCGTGGGGCTGTCGCTGCTGCTGACAGCTATCCCTGTGATAGGGTACTGGGGCATATGGCTCACGACCTGCTGCACATGGTTCGCGACCGCAGCGGTAAGCCTGATACGCTATAAAAGCGGCAAATGGAGAAGCAAGGCTATTGTTGAAAATCACAACTAAAATAAAAAAGGGCGATGTATGATCAACGCCCTTTTATTTATTAAACCGCTATGTAATGCCCTTCTGTAATGACCGGCGCAATGTCCAGCGTATAATCCCGCTCAACATTCAGCCCGCGCTTTGCAAGCAGATCTGAGGTGCAGCCGTAAGCCGTGTCGGGTGTATTGTTCTCTTTGCTGAGATGACCGAGGATAATGTGCGTTGTGCCGCCGCGGACGAGCTTTTCCGCAAACTCCGCGCAGTCGCGGTTGGAAAGATGTCCGACGCTGCTTGAAATGCGCCGCTTCAGGTCGAAGCTGTACCGCATATTCCGCCGAAGCATATCGGGGTCGTAATTGCTCTCGAGAAGCACGGTTTCGCAGCCCGCAAGCGCTTTTTCCGCCGCCTCGGTGACAACTCCCGTATCGGTGCAGACCGCAAAGCTGCGTCCGTTAAAGTCAATGCGGTAGCCGACGCTCTCCGCCGCGTCATGCGACGTGCCGAATGCCGTGACCTCGAACGACGCGCTTTTGTAGCCCGTTTCGTTTATGTTGTAAACAGCTCTTCCGTCGGGTATGCGCCCCGCCGCAGCCATGGCGGATATAGTTCCCCCCGCGGCAAAAACGGGCAGCGCCGTGTGCTTGAAAAGCTGCTCCATGCCCTTTATATGGTCGTAGTGCTCGTGCGTTATAAATACTGCCTCGATTCCGCTGAGGTCGGTGTCGATAAGCGCAAGCGCGTTTTTCAGCGCGCGGAACGAGCACCCCGCGTCTACAAGTATCCCATGACCGCGCGTGCCGATAAAGGTGCAGTTTCCCTCGCTCGAGGAGCATATCGGAAATAACCGCGCCATTATATTGCCTTTTTCGCGGGAGCGTCGGAAGCGGGGTCAGGCTCGTCCACCTTAACGATGTCCGCGCCAAGACTGCGCAGCTTTATCTCCATGTTCTCATACCCGCGCTCAACGTGGAATATGTCGTAAATCTCGGTAACGCCCTCCGCACTCAGCGCCGCGATGATAAGCGCAGCGCCCGCGCGCAGGTCTGTCGCCTTTACGGGCGCGCCCTTGAGCCGCTCTACT
>CAMEPN010000270.1 GCA_945931735.1 uncultured Clostridia bacterium | reverse complement strand
AACAAAGGGAGCGGTCGTTATCGTGCTGACCAAGATACCCAATGTTATCGGGCTTGTCCTCGAAAACGCGATAGCGGCGCAGAGCATGGCGAATTACTCGTTCATTCAGCCGATGATACTGGCGGCGCTGTTTTTCATAGGGATAATACGGCGCGAGCAGGCTTCCAAGCTCAACATCGCGGGCGGGATAGTCTGCATAGCGGGTGTTATCGGATTTCAGGCGGTGCCCTTGATTTTAAAATAGATATAAAGGAAACAAAAGATGAAGGATATGACAAACGGCAGCCCGATAAAGCTGATAATCACGTTCGCACTGCCGATATTACTGGGAAGCATATTTCAGCAGGCATACAGCCTTACCGACACGATAATAATAGGGCAGCACCTCGGCAAGAACTCGCTTGCCGCAGTCGGCTCGACGACCGCCGTGGTATCGCTTATGTTCAATATCATAAACGGGCTTGTGACGGGCTTTGCGATAATCGTCGCGAAGAATTTCGGCGCGGGCGACCATGCGGAAATGCGCAGGACAATCGCGCGCATGATAACCTTTTCGGCAATAACCACTGCGGTGATCATCGCGGGGATACTCTGCTTCATTTCGCCGCTGCTCACTGCGCTGGACACTCCCGAGGGGATATTCGACGAGGCGAAGACGTATCTTATGATAGTGGCGGCGGGGCTTGTCGTAACGCTTATTTACAACCTCGAGGCGGGAATACTCCGCGCCGTCGGGGACAGCGTTATCCCGCTCGTCATACTGGTTATCTCGACGGTGCTCAATATCGGGCTTGACGTCGTGCTTGTTTGTATTTTTGAAATGGGAGTGGCGGGCGCTGCTTTGGCGACGGTCGCGGCGCAGCTTATCTCGGCTGCGGTATGCCTTGTTTACCTCATAAAAAAGCGCCCGTTCCTTATGATAAAGCCGTCGGATTTCAAATTCACGGCGCACACCTCCGCAGAGCTGCTTAGCGCGGGCTTCGGCATGGCGCTGATGTATTCTATCGTGGACATCGGCTCGATAGTGCTTCAGAACGGCATAAACGGCTTCGGAGAGGACATAATTGCGGCGCATACGGCGGCGCGCAGGATATTCAGCCTCACTATAATGCCGTTTTCGGCGGTCAGCGCGACGCTTGTCACCTACTGCTCTCAGAACCGCGGCGCGGGGAAATATTCCCGTATCTCGCGCGGCATTCGCGACGGATTGCTTTTAATGGCGGGCTGGGCAACGCTTGCGGTGCTTGTTATATACACGGCGGGCGGGCTGCTTGTCGGAATGATCGTCCCGGGGGAGGACGCAGCTGTCGCGGGGACTGCGGTGCTTTATCTCAAATGGAACGTGCCGTTTTATTATTTTCTTTCTGTCCTTCTCGGGCTTAGGAGCGCCTTGCAGGGGCTTGGAAAGAGCCTTGTTCCAATTATTGCGAGCATTATGGAGCTTTTGTGGAAGATATGCACGGTAACATTTATGATACCGCTTTTCGGCGGTCAGAGCGGCACTGTCGGAACGACTATCGAGGAGATCGGCGGCTATTTCGGAGTAGTCCTGTCCGAGCCGATAATCTGGACGCTTTGCGCGGTGATGATAGGAACTATCGCTATAATAACACTTAAAAATATGCCGAAGGACGAGGAACAAACAACGGAGGTCACCACATGATAAAGGAACTGACGGATAAGCTTACGGACAGCATTTCTCTCGCCGTAAAGGGAAAGAGGAACGAGATACGGCTGGTTTGCGCGGCGTTGTTTGCGGGCGGGCACGTTCTTCTCGAGGACGTCCCCGGCACGGGCAAAACGCTGCTCGCGCGGTCGCTCGCGAAGAGCGCCGACGGGGTGTTTAGGCGCATTCAGTTCACGCCCGACCTGCTTCCGTCTGACATCACGGGAATTAATTTCTACAACGCAAAGGAGCAGGAATTTGTCCTCAGAAAAGGCCCCGTTTTTGCGAACATTCTTCTCGCGGACGAGATAAACCGCGCGACGCCGAGAACGCAGTCGGCGCTTCTCGAATGCATGGAGGAGCGGCAGACGACCATTGACGGCGACACGCTCCCGCTTGAGCCGCCGTTCTTTGTTATCGCGACGCAAAATCCCGCCGAGATACAGGGCACCTATCCTCTCCCCGAGGCGCAGCTCGACCGCTTTATGATAAGGCTCGCGCTGGGTTATCCCGACAGGGAGGAGGAGATCCGCGTCATAGGCGGCGCGGCGAATGCCCCTGCGGAAGCGGGGATAACGCCCGTATGCACTATGGCGGACATCATCGCGGCGCAGCGGGAAGCGGACACCTGCTCGGTAAGCCCCGAGGTATGCGGATACATCGCGGACATCGCGGCGGCGACCCGTAATCATGCGGCGGTAAAGCTCGGGCTTTCGACGCGCGGCGCGGCGGCTCTTAAGCGAATGGCGTGCGCGCTGGCGATGACCGAGGGGCGCGATTATGTCATGCCGCAGGACGTTATCACGGCAGCGCCTTATGTGATAAAGCACCGGCTTATCTGCCGCGGATATTCCGTCAACGGCGGCGCGGCAAAGGCGGCGGACGATGTTCTGGCGCAGGTGCTGTCAAGCGTTCCCGTTCCGACGGAGCAGACGGGAAAATAAGATGGAAATAATAGTTATGGCGCTGATACTGGCGGCGGTGCTCGCGGGTCAGTATCTTCTCTACACGGTGCGCGGGCTGAAAAAGCTGACCTACACGCTGACGATAAGCGTTGACGAAGCATTCGAGGGCGACGAGATAGAGATAGTCGAGGAAATCGACAACGCGAAGCTTCTTCCGCTGCCGTGGATACGCACGGAGATAAGCTGCTCGCGGTGGCTTTCGTTCAGCGGTCAGCGCGTTGTTCCCGACGAAAAGAACGAGCAGCGCGGGCTGATCTCGGGCGTTTTCATGCTGAAGGGCAGGCAGAGGTGCCGCCGTGTGTGGAAGGTACGCTGCGAAAAGCGCGGTGTCCATCATATTGACAGCGTGACCGTTTCGGTGAGCGATCTTTTCGGGTTGGCAAAGCCTACGGCGGTGTTTCCCGCGGACAGCGCGGTGCGCGTTCTTCCGCTGCCTGCGGACATGGAGGCGGGGGAGATGTCGGGCGACGATTTTATCGGGGACATTCAGGTGAACAGGTTTGTGCTTCCCGACCCGTTTGTGATAAGCGGCGCGCGGGAGTATACGGGGAGAGAACCGATGAACCGCATACACTGGGCGCAGACCGCGCGCATGGGCGCGCCGATGGTATATAACAATGAATTTACGACGGAGCGGCGCGCGCTCATCGTCCTGAATATGCAGCGCGGCGCCATGTCGACCGTGTAGCGGCTTTCCGTTCCCGTTCTTGAGGCGCAGATAAAGGCTGCCGCATATGCGGCGGAAATTTTCGGGCAGATGCGCGCGGAATATTCGCTGATATCAAACACTGCGGGCGAGCG
>CAMEPN010000269.1 GCA_945931735.1 uncultured Clostridia bacterium | reverse complement strand
CAAGTGTGCGATTTGGCGGCATAGCCGACAAATCGTGCGCGCAGTGCGGATGTTCGTCGGAAAAGTCCCTTTAGGGACTTTTTCGACGGTCTGTATCCGCCTCAGAAATACTGAGGCGGATTAATTTTTATGGGTCAGCAGACCGAATTATGCGTAGGTGCCGGGTATTGCCGATTCAAGAGCCTCAACTGCCTTAGCGAGCGCTTCGGTGGATTTTCTGAGGTTGCGCATAAGCTGTACGGGGAGGCTTCCGCTGTTCATAGAATCGTTAAGCTCAAGGTAGTCCTCGTATACGTCGTCGTATGCGTCGGACGCTTCGTTGAACAGCTCGGTAAGTGTTTCGTCCTCGCTTATCACGTCGTAGTTGTAGAGCGCAACGGAGTACAGGCGGTCCTCAAGGTCGATGATTATGTCAATAAGCTCGTCGTAGCTTGCTTCGCCGTAGTCGATATCGACGTTCTTTGCGTTTTCCTCGGCGGTCTTGAGGTCGCTTATCAGCTGCTCCTTCTTTTCGTCGAGAGCCTGCGCTTCAAGTCTGAGGTCGTTGAAGTCCTCGAGAGGCATCTCCCAGCCGTTGTCCTCAAGAATGGTGAAAGCCTTGCTGTAAAGCGTGTCGTACTCGTCCGCGAGGTCGTTTACGCGGGTGAGGAGTGCGCTGTCCTTTACGTTCGGGTAGATCGTGGTAAGGTCGTATACGTCGTATTTGATGTTGTAAAGCTCGTCGATGACATCGCTTACCTCGCTGCTGTCCGCCTTGGGAACGGACGCGGAGTCAAGATCGCCGATAAGCTCGTTAAGAGCCTCGCACAGCGGCTTTGAGAGCGGCGAAGCCTCTGCCGCAGCTATCTTATCCCTTATTTCAACAAAAAGGTCGCAAAGCTCGTCTATCTTAGCGTAGTCGTCATCTGTAAGCTCGGTTTTGTTTATGAAGTCGGTGATGTCAATAACGTCGGTCGGAACGCTGAGCGCGTCGGACGCGCCGGACGGGAGTATCGACATATTCATGCCGACGGAGCCGTACTGCGGTACCTCGAACGAGATGAACGTCTTGAAAGCGCCGCCGTCAACGCTGCCCTCTACTGTGAGAGAGGAGGAGCCTACCGCGGCGAGGAACTTGCGGAACTCTCCCTCGGTACCCTGCGTGAAGTCAGCGGGGGGAGTGAACGTGATGGTATACTTTCCGACAGCGGTATCTCTGCCGCAGAACTGCGCGGTGGCTACGTTCTCGTAGTCGATCTTAAACGCAAAGGGATATTCGTCGCCGGTGAATTTAAGGTTTATCGTGCCGTTTCCTGTGCCGTTTCCTGTCATATCTGCGCAGAGGTAGGGCAGCTCGTTCTTACCGACCTCGTATGCGGACTTATCCTTTCCGCCGACATAGGCGAAGTATACGCTGTTCGACCCGTTGAATGCGGTGTAGGACTTGGCGAGAACGGTGTTGCTGTTGTCTACGATTGTCTTGATGACAAGGCGGTTGTCGTCATTGAAGTCGTCAGTGTTGATAAGCTCGAGAACGGCTTCCTTATAGTCGTCTATGGTCAGGCTCATGCCGTTTGCGTTGGCGTAATCAACTACCTGCTTGCCGAGGTATTCGTCGTTGGCTATTTTATCCATAATATCGGAGAACAGCCCCTTGAGAGCAGCGCTGTCCAGCTCGGCGGTTATCAGCTTTCCGTTTGCGGTCAGACCGTAAACGGTCATTTCCCCGCTCTCTGCGGTGATAGAGGAGGCCTTGTAGTAATCGAGATAAATATCCGTGATCTCCCCGATAAGGCGCGATATCTCCTTTTCGTCGAGGGTAAGGGAGGTCGTTGTTTCGGCGGAAACGGTGCCGTCCTGCGAAACGACGTATTTAATTGCCTTGCCGCCGTTAAACGGGAACATTACATAAACGCTTCCGTCGGAGAGGATAAGCCCGCGCGCGTCGGCAGTAAGGGCGCTGTCCTTGAGGGCTATGGTGATCGCGGCTGCGTCGTCGGACGCGTTCATCGCATAGGAAACCTCTATATCGTTTATCGCGGAGATGATATCGTCAAGCTCGGCTATCGTATCCGCGTCGGAGCTTATCAGCGCCTTTGCGGTGTCGGTCAGAGCGACATCGGCGGAGGCGCTGACGGTCACGCCGTCGCTTCCGAACGCTGTTTCGAGATAGCTTTTTGCCATCATAATGATAGACGCGAAGCTTACGGAATCGGAGCCGCCGCCCGTTATCCCTTCCTCGATATATTCACCAACATCTTCTGCGGAGATGCCCTCGGAGGAAACAGAGCGCAGATCGCTCATGACCTCACTGTTCTGTATGCCCGCGCTTGCGGCGGAGCTTATTCCCGCGGAGAGGGCGGGATCGCTCAGCATTTGAGCTGCGTTGTTAATGCCATTGCCCTCTATCATGGCGGCGTAGCCGTTGTTGCCCATGAAGAGGTTCATTACGGGGCCTCTGAACAAGAAGAACGCTATTGCCGCGGCAGCGACGAGCACTGCTGCGCATATGGCGATGATTATACCCGCCTTGTTCTTTTTCTTTATCGGGGTCACTGCTGCTGCGGCAGCGCCGAGGGGCATTTCGGAGAATGCGGCGGGCGCCGGCTGTGCGGGGGATATGTAGGGCGCGGCTGGAGCGGCAGTGCTTGTTCCGGAGGTGGAGTAGCCCGAGGTGGAATAGCCCGAGTAGGATATACCGGAGCTGTTCGAGGGGGTAGGGACTCCGTTGTTTGAGGGAGTGGGAACAGCGCTGTCAGACGGAGCGGAAACTCCGATATTGTTAGAGAGGGTTGGCATTCCGCCGTTGTTTGAGGGGGTAGGGATACCGCCGTTGTCTGAAGGAGAGGGAGCGCCGGTGAAGGGAGAGAGTGCCGCGGGCTGTACGGGGGCGGCGTCTACTCTTACGGACTCGGCTTCCTGCTGGAGAGCGGCCTGTGCAGCCGCCTGCATAGCGGCGACGAGGTCGTCCGAGGTCTGGGGGTTCGATGTTTTCTGTACGTCAGCCGCCGCGGGAGTGCCGCAGACGGGGCAGAATTTTGCGGTAGGAGTAAGCTCAAGCCCGCAGTTTGCGCAGGTTCGCTTCTGCGCGGGCGCTTCTGCCTTAGCGCCGCAGTTCGTGCAGAATTTAGCGCCGTCGGCAAGCGGGGAGCCGCAATTGGTACAATTCATATGTATTATCCTTTCATACGCAGATGTTGTTACGACGTCGGCAGGCGCGGTTATCCTCGAAAAAGGGCGCACTGCCTCAATAATAATTATATACCTAATGTAACTTTACGTCAACACTTTGTGTAACGAAAATTAAGCTTTATAACTGTGAAAAATGTTCAAAAGAAATAGCGCTGCGCCAAGGATAACTGCGTCCGTACAAAAAACAACACCCGCCGTTTGATATGGCGGGTGTCAGCTTGTCGAAAAAGTGTTTTTTGCCCGCGAAGCGGGCATTTAAAATCCGTTT
>CAMEPN010000268.1 GCA_945931735.1 uncultured Clostridia bacterium | reverse complement strand
AATTACAGCAGCCCTGCGCAATACGCGGGGCTGCTCGTATATAAGGAGCTGCATATGACCGAAAAAAACGCGCTGTACCGCGTGCTTATGATATCAAAGGAGGCATACTCCGCCATAAGCGCCGACGAAAACGTACCGAACCCCTGCGCCCTGCTGGACAGCCTTTCCGCCGCGCTCTCCCATGCGGGGATAGAAGAAAAGCCGCTCGGGCAGCTCATGGGCGCGTTAAAGCGCGAAATAAAGTCGAAAAACAAGCCGTTTTACCCAAAGGTGCGGCGGTATTTCTCGCGGCTTTATCCCGCGTTGGAATATGATTATGAAAAGGCGCTTCGCCATGTCCCCGCGGTCATTTTTGGCAACGACGCCGCCTGCGCCAAGGAGATCTCCGGCGAGCAGGACAAGGCAAGGTCAATGTGCGACGCAATGAAAAGCTACCCGGGTTTCCTTTTCGGCGAGTATGAGGCTCTCTCCGACGAGCAGTTCTACGACCTCGTTTTCGGCTATTATCCCAAGCTCTACGGGGAACAGTTCATGGAGCCGCAGCGCGCCATTTTCTCCGAAAACACGCGCTGACCGCCGTATCTCTGATATATGAATATCCCGCCGCGAAACAGTCCGCAGCGGGATTTTTCTATTCGTTAATCTTGCTCCCGCTCTTGAATATCAGCGCGGCGATAAGCCCGAAGAATATCGCCGCGGCAATACCCGCCGCCGCCGAGGTAAATCCTCCCGTAAACGCGCCGATAAGCCCGTGCTCAAGCACCGCCTCGCGCACGCCCTTCGACAGGAGATACCCGAAGCCCGTCAGCGGGACCGTTGCGCCGCCGCCCGCAAAATCGACCAGCGGCTCATAAAGCCCCACTGCCCCGAGAATAACCCCCGCGACAACGTAGGTGGTCAATATCCTTGCGGGAGTGAGCTTTGTCAGGTCGATAAGCACCTGCCCCACCGCGCAGAGCGCGCCGCCGACAAGAAACGCCCATACATATTCCATGAAAGTGTCCATACCGTACCTCCCGTTTATTTTGAAGTTATCTCTACCGCGTGGGCAATGCCCGGGATAGAGCCGCCCTGCTGCACCATCGTAGGCGACATCAGCGCGCCCGTCGCGCAGAACAGTATCCGCTTCAGGTCGCCGCTCTCCACCCGCTTGAGAAAATGCGCGCACATTATCGACGCCGAGCAGCCGCAGCCCGAGCCGCCCGCATGGACGTCCTGCTTTTCGCGGTCGAATATCATCAGCCCGCAGTCCTTGTGCCATTTCTCAATGGACACGCCGTCGCGGCGGAACAGCTCGTACAGCATCTCGCTCCCGACCTGCCCGAGGTCTCCCGTTATAATGAGGTCGTAGCTCTCGGGGTGGGTTCCCATGTGGCGGAAATGCCTGCTTATGGTGTCATAAGCCGCGCCCGCCATTGCCGCGCCCATGTTGTTGAGGTCTTTTATCCCCATGTCCTGTATCTTTCCGATAGTCGCCGCGCGGATATACGGCGCTTTCGGGACAGAGCTTACTATCGCCGCGCCCGCCGCCGTCGCCGTCCACTGCGCCGTCGGAGTCCTGACTCCGCCGTAATTCAGCGGGAAGCGAAACTGCCGCTCCGCCGAGGAATAATGCGACGAGGTAACAGCCGCCGCATTTTCGACGTACCCCGCGTTGACCATTGCCCCCGCGAGAAGCAAACCCTCCGCAAAGGACGAACACGCCCCGTATATCCCCAGAAAGGGAATGTAGTAGTCCTTTAATCCGTAGGACGAGCCTGTGCATTGGTTGAGCAGGTCGCCCGCGAGCACAAGATCCATCTTCGCGGGAATAAGCGCCGCCTTGTCCATCGCGTGCCCAAGCGCCTTCTGCTGAAACAGCGCCTCCGCCTGCTCCCACGTCTGCGCGCCGCCCTTGTTGTCCTCTATTACCTCGTCAAATTCATCGCCGAAAGGCCCGTCGCTCTCCGCCTTTCCGACAACGGAGGCGTAGGACAATATCGACGCATTGCTGTATTTGAACGTTTTTCCCTCGCAGAGAGCCATCACAATCCCCCCATAAAAAGTATCACGATATAATAAATTATACCGTAAAGCACCGACGCGGATATGCCGTACACGATAACAGGTCCCGCTATCGAGAACATCTTCGCGCCAAGCCCGAGGACGAAGCCCTCCGACTTAAAATCCAGCGCGGGCGAAACCATCGCGTTAGCAAAGCCGGTTATCGGAACGAGCGTTCCTGCTCCGCCGCACTGCGCCAGCCTGTCGTAAAGCTTAAGCCCGGTAAACAGCGCGCTTAAAAAGATAAGCGTCATCGAGGTGAGCGCGCCGGCGTTGGTTTTTCCCATGCCTAAATATTCGTAGAGATTGAGCAGAGCCTCGCCGAGGGTGCATATCCCGCCGCCGATAACGAACGCCATCGGGATAGTTTTGTACATTGACGACGGCGGCGAATGCCTTTTCGCCAGCTCGCCGTATTCCTGATTGGATATATTCACGGTCATTTCTCCTTTTTGTTTGTGTTTGTCTTAATATTTTGTCGTAAAATTGCGCAGAAATTCTGTTTATATCGTGGAAATATAAGGATAAAACAGCGCGGCTGTCCGTGCGTTTATTTTATAATGTGATTTTCCGCCCGAAAGCTACGGGTCAAGAAACAGAGCCGCTTTTATTTATTTTGCACAAATAATCAAAATAATTTCTTTGTATATTTGTATATTCAGTACCTTGCAAAACAAAATACCTTGTGGTAGAATAATAACAACGGATACGGAATGTATCCTTTTTTCCGAGGCAGGTACCTTGCAACGCAAAATACCTTGAAAACAAAGGGACTTGTACGGAAAGCGCCGCGCGGTTGGAGCGGCGGACGGACAGGAGTGTGAAAAACATGAACTCTCAGCTTAAGCGCGGAACTCTCGAGCTTTGCGTGCTGTCGATAGTAAGCGGGAGCGACTGCTACGGATACGAGCTGGTGAACAGGATATCCGAGTGTATGCAGGTGACGGAGGGGACGATATATCCGCTCATGAAGCGCCTGAAGGACTCGGGCACGATCGACAGCTATATAGTGGAATCGCAGGAAGGCCCGCCGCGTAAGTATTATAAGATAACGGACAGCGGGAAAGAGGAGCTTAAACGCCTCACGGACGAATGGTTTGAGTTTACCGAAAGCGTAAACAGGCTTTTGAAAGGGGATAACGGTAAAGATGGTTGCACAGAATAAGGACGATTTCCTGTTCCAGCTGCATAACGAGCTGCACAGGATCGGTATAGACGCGGACGAGGAGATATTCGCGGATTTTGAGGAGCATTTCAAAGCGAGCAGCATGGAGGGTCTTTCGGAGGAGGAAACCTGCCGCAGGCTCGGCGACGTCAAGGAGATAGCGCGCAGCTACATTGATATCGAAAGCAGCCGCCTTAACAGCATCGTCGCGCAGGCGATCGAAGCCGACCGCCCTCATGTAAGCCTGACAAAGCCGGGGCGCGATG
>CAMEPN010000267.1 GCA_945931735.1 uncultured Clostridia bacterium | reverse complement strand
TTCGGGAGTGGGGTAATATCCGTTCGCCTCGAAAAACTCCTTTTGAGCCGCTTCGCACACCGCTTTGATCGTCCTGCCCGACGGGCACAGCTTTTCTTCCATAATTCGTTTCCTTTCCCGGTCGTCACACATAATAAGGGTTAGGCTTGCACAGGATAATGATAAGGTCGATAAACACGCCGACAGTCGCCAGTCCGCCCGAGCAGAGGTAGAGTATGCCGGTGAATATCTTGCCCTCATAGAAACGGTGAACTCCCAGAACGCCGAAAAAAAGGCACAGGAAAAACGCCACCCACTTATTCTTCATTTTCCCTTGAGGAACGCCGACAACGTTATTGTTGTTAATTATTATCGGCTGAACCGCCGCGCTTGTTTTAAGCTCCTCGACCTGACAGCCGCAGTGTACGCATATCACCGCTTCTGCCGCGATCACCTGTCCGCAGTGCTTGCAGAATTTTGTCCGTCCGCGGTATGCGGGCTGAGCCGTTTCGGGCTGAGTTGAGGGCGGCGGCACGGGATCAGCCTCCTGCGCGGGGCGGGGGACGGTCTGCGCTGCCTGCGGGTATATCTCGTCGTCTGCCGTCTGAACGGCGGTTTCAACTGTTTTCTTTTTAAGGCTTACGCTCATTTTGTTACCTCCGTCGGCAATCGGAAAAGCATATCCGTTCTGTGTAAAGTCATTATAGCATAGCCGAAATATTTTGTCAATAATATGCGGGACGGCAAAACGGGGTCGGCAAAGCAGCCGACCCCGTTGAGGAGGATTTCAATATGAAAGATTATCTTCCGCGCTTCTTGGAGAGTACGATTGCTCCCGCAGAAACGGCAGCTATTGCCGCAAATACAACTATCGGCTCAGCTCCCGTGTCGGGGTTGGTCTTGTCTGTCTGGACATCGGTCTTGCTGTCGGCAGCGGTCGTATTATCGGATACGGAAGCGTCGTCGTTGTCCGCGTCGTCGGGAGTTTCCGCAGGAGCGGCGTCATCATCGGGAGCTTCCGCCGCGCTGTCGTCCTCGGCGTCGGTATAGGTCATGAAATATTGTTCGCCGTCGATCTTTACGGAGTAAAGACCCTTATCGAGAGTGGATACGCCCTCTGCGTCAATTTTCTCGGACACTCTCTGCATACTTTTGTTGATAAGGAACGCCTTGCCGTCCTTTACAACGGGGGCATATTTTCCTGCAAAATATCCTGCGTTGTCAAAGGTCTTGAGAAGCTCGCCGTCGCTGTTGATATAGCCCCATTTGTCGTCGGCGGTCTGTACCAGATAAAGCTCGCCGTCTGTTGAGGACATACCTTTATAGAAGCCGCTTACTGCTTCGCCGTTATTGGAAAGATCAACAAGCTCGTATGCATACTCGGTTACACCGTCGATTGTCCTAACATATTCCATAACCGCTTTGCTGTCTTCACCGTTGAACCACACAGGTCTGTTCAGATAGTATACCATGCTGTCAAAATCGGTAGTTGTGCCGTCGGAATTAGTAAACCGTACTGTCGTATCTATGCCATAGAAATCCGACGTTTTACCTGTGTTTGTGTTATATATGTGACCTGTTTGCCCTTTAACAAGATTGTCTGTTTCGGAGAATATTACATAATCGCCCACAGCGCCGTATAAGCCCATGCTCTGCGCCGTGCCCGTCCAAGCGGTCTTAACGGAACCGTCTTTTCCGATAATGTCGAGGTTTAATGTCATGTCGTAGACATCTCCATAATATATATCGCTGCTCGCAAGCTCCGCCTTATTTACATAGAGAATGACACATACATAATCATCAAGCCCACAATTCAAATTCCACCAATAAGAAGCGGTTTCGTCGCTCGGGTTTACGGCTGTATTAAGAACCGCCTTATTTTGCCCGCCGTCCGGAGCGGTAACGGTAATGACAAGCTCGTCAGCGTTATCGCTGTATTCGACCATATACCCGTCATCTCTTACATAGAACCAGTTTTCAGACTCATATGTAACAGTGAGCGTGTCCGTGCCGTTAAAATCGTATGCATATCTTTGCGTAATTGCGCCATCCTTAACAACAGCTAAGCTGTCGCCTGTTGTTGTAAGCACACCGTCTGTGGATATATCGCCGTCCACGTCGACCTTGCTGTAAGAAAACTCCCCTGTTTCCTGCCAAGCTTCGCGGTCTTTGTCGGTTATGGAATAAAATCCGTCTATCCAGCCGCCGTAAGTAGTCGCGTAAAGCGAGTCGCCGATGTTCCAGATAGAACCTTCTTCGTTTACCGTTGTCGATGGTTCTATGAGGAGCTTTTTCACGCCTGCCGCCGAAGCGGGGAGCGCGAACACCGTCGCCGCAACAGCCACAGCCGCCGCAGCACATCCGATCTTCTTTAAAATCATAAACTTTAACCTCCAAACTTTTTCTTAGAATAAATGATATTACATTTATTTCTACACATATTATAATACTATAACATGAATTTGTCAAGTGTTTCTAATGAAATATGTTATGATTTTTCTCATAGAAAGGAATGATATAACATGGCATACTATAAACGAATACGCGAGCTTCGCGAGGACAATGACAAAACACAGCGCGAAGTTGCGGAATATCTTGGCACACCATACCAATACTATTCCGTGTATGAAAAGGGCGGGAGCGAGATATCGTTCGAGCGCGCAATTGCGCTGGCTAAATACTACAACGTCAGCCTTGATTACATTGCGGAGCTGACCGATGTCAAGATAAACTCCACGGTCAACCGCCAGCCCGACAACATACAAACCCTGCTTGACACCATTAAAAAAATGACCCCAAAAGAAAAGAATCAAACGAGCGCCCTTTTAAGTTTACTGATAAAGGCTCTGAAATAAAAAAATCCCCCTGCCCGAAAGCAGGGGGAAAGCTTTATAAGGAATTACATCTCGATAACGACATCGTTCTCAGCCTTGAGTATAGAGTCAAGGATAAGCTTGCCGTCGATCTTCTCGCCGTTTACGGTGACGGACTTAACGCCGTGCTCGCTGCCGTTCGGGTTCTTTACGGTAACGTGCAGCTTCTTGCCGCGGAACGTCTTGTCCATGGTGAACTCTTTCCATTCGGAGGGGATAGACGGGTCGATAACTATACCCTTTGTTTCGGGGTTAAGACCGAGGATACCCTCTGTGGTTCCAACCATAACGGTGGAGGCGGTGCCTGTCAGCCAGTGAACGTGTGCGCGGCCTGCGAACGGGCTGTCCTTGCCCTCTACGAACTGACCGTATACATACGGCTCGAGGACGCGGTGCTCTGCGTTATCGTTGTATGTCGCGGGAGCAGCCTCTGTCCAGTACTTATACGCGCGGTTGCCGTGACCGAGCTTGGACTCGGCAAGGATCAGCCAGCCCTGCGGCTGAGAGAAGATGCCCGCGTTTTCCTTTGTGCACTTGTTGAAGCACTGCATAAGAGCGCCGTCGAATCCGTGCTTTACATAAGGCGGGTACATTACCATCGCGCCGTAGGGAGTGTTCAGCTCGCGCTCAACG
>CAMEPN010000266.1 GCA_945931735.1 uncultured Clostridia bacterium | reverse complement strand
GTTAGTATTGCACAGGTCGTCGTTTGCCTTGGAGAAACGGTCGATCTCGTATTCCTCACGGGTGTAAGCCTTGACGACGCGGGCGCCCGAAACGTTCTCCTGTACGACGCTGTTTACGCGGTCAAGCTTGCTCTGAACAATGCTGAAAAGGGGCGCGCCCTTTTTCAGAACAATAATGATTATAACGAGCTGTATCGGAAGCGTGAACAAAAGCACAAGCCCGAACGTCACGTTTATCGTCAGTACCATGAAAATGCCGCCGATGAACTGCATTCCAGTTCTGATGACCATGCGAAGCGCCATGTTGACGAAATCCTGACACGCGGTGATGTCGTTCGTAAGGCGCGTTACGAGCGAGCCGCAGGTGAATTTGTCGGTCTGCTGGAAGCTCATGTTCATAACCCTGCGGAACGCGTCCTTTCTTAGGTCGCGCGAGAACTTCTGCGCCGCCATGTTGCCGAACACGCCCGACATAATGCCGCCGATGCAGCCGATGAAAACCGTAACGAGCATTCTCAGCCCGACGCTGAAAATGATGTCCATATTCTGCCCGAGAACGCCCTCGTCCACAACGCGGGACATAAGCTGGGGCTGGAGCAGATCCATGCTTACCTCAAGGATCATGAAAAGCGGAGATAGAATTGCGAGATACCAGTATTTTTTCAGGTATCCGAGGACCTTAGCCATTCTCGCCTCCGAGTACTGCTCTCAGATTATCGCTCATCTTGTCAACAACTGTGCGCGCAGCCTTAAGCTCCTTTTCGGACAGGCCCTCGAGCATGATCTTTTCTGCCTTTTCGAGGGACTCGATTATCTTCGCGTGCATTTCCCTGCCCTTGTCGGTTATATAAACGTGTGTTTCGCGGCGGTCGGCGTCGTTCTTCTCGCGGCGAACTATCCCCTCGCGCTCCATATTGCGCAGCGTTATGCTGATCGTCGGAGCCTTAAGCCCCGTTATCTTAACAAGCTCGAGCTGAGTCAGGCTCTCGTTTTCCATAAGGGGCTGCATTACATGACGGTAGGAGCTGCGCATACCGATCTTCTCAAGCTCCTCGCACACAAATCTTCCGAAGAGATAGCTCGCCTCGTTGACGCTCTTGATTGAGTCGCTCCCGCGAAATACAAAAGAATTGTTGTTAGTTGTTTTCATGACCATTTCCTTTCTGTGTCTGCCGTATTTTCCGACCCGCAAAAGCAGGTTAGTATACATTTGTGTAAGATAAAGCTTTGGCGGGAACAGCCGGCGGCATGACCGCTCACAAAATTCTTGTGAAACAAAATGCGCGGATTATTGCGCCGAAAAAATAATTGTTCCCTTTACTTATCTTATCAACCTATTTTATTATACCTTATTTTTTGTGATTGTCAATAAATTTTAAGTGAAAAATTGATGAAAATTGACAGCCCCATTTTATGGCATTCCCCTTAACCGCGCGGTATAACGCCAAATCGTGTTTTGAAGGAAAAGATAATAGCATTTTGCGACAACTTGTAACCGTATTGTAAACTTTGTAACCGTCTTGACATTTTTGCGGCATTATAGTATAATAAGAAAGGTTGAGATTTGTCGAAATCATGTGTTAAAAGAAATAATTCCCATAAAAAGGCAGGATGTAAATGAAAAAGCTCATTCTTGCGGCAGCCGCTCTTATTGCCGCCGTTATCTGCGCCTGCACCGCGTCCGCAGAAGAAAATAAGCTGCACACCCTATCCCATGAAAGCGGGTATTACCGCACGACCCAGTTTGTCCGCGTTACCTCCGCAAAGGGTGCCGAGGTATACTACACCACCGACGGCACTACGCCCGACGCGTCCGACGCGAAATACGGCACGGAGCCTATTATCGTAACGGAAAACACTGTCATAAAAACCGCCGCGTATGTCGACGGAGAGCTTGCCGAAAGCAATACCGCGAATATAAAAATACGAACGGTGTCGCCCTCCGCTTCCAAAGACAGCGGAACCTACTCCGAGGCGATAAGCGTTAAGCTCACCTGCTCCGACAAGGACGCGGAAATATACTACACTACCGACGGCAGCACTCCAACAAAGGATTCCAAAAAATACACAAAGGCAATAACAATAAGCGACGACACAACGCTTAAGTTCATGGCTATCGGCGACAACCTCGCTCGCAGCCCCATTATCACCAGAAAATACATCATCAAAACCGACGCTTACGACGAGCCGCATAGGCAGGCGCTTTTCGAGGCAGTGAACGAGCTTCGGGCGCAGTACGGGCTTTCCCCGCTGGAAACGCTGCCCGAGCTGGACGAAATCGCGCAGCAGCGCGCAAAGGAAGCCTCGTCATACTTCTCGCACACGCGCCCCAACGGCACCAAATGGTACACGCTGCTCGCAGAAGCGGGGCTTAAGCGCAGCGACCGCGCGGAAAACCTCTGCTATTATTACGCCACCGCAAAGGCTGCGCTAAAGTCTTGGCTCAACGACTACTCACACCGCTCGAATCTCCTTGACCCCGATATGAAATACATAGGCATAGGTTATTATAAGGTCGGCGGCGTGCCTTACTGGTCGCAAATATTCATTGGCGACTGACGCGCAAATTTTATCGAATTAACGGAGAAACAATATGCTGAAAAAAATACTCTCCCCCGAGGACTGCGCCAAATGCCGCATTTGCTGCGGATTTGTCGACGAGGATAAATGGGAGATACCGCTCGTATTTTCCGAAAAAAAGGACGAGATCGAAAGGAAATTCGGGCTTCGCCTCGTTCCGCGAGGGAACGAATATGTGTTTGATATGACCTTCGACGGGGATAAGCTGATATACTGCCCCGCCGCTTCGGAGCACGGCTGCGTTCTCGGAGAGCTTAAGCCGTTCGATTGCAGTATCTGGCCGTTCAGAGTGAACGACTTCAACGGCACGCGCGTTATCACTGTGTCGCCCGTCTGCCCGAGCGTTTCGGCGCTGCCGATAGAAAAGCTTTCCGAATTTGTCCGCAGCGACGGATTTGCAGAAATGCTCTTCAAAGCTGCCGATATGCACCCCGATATGGTGAAGCCTTATATTAACGGCTACCCGATACTCCTTGCGGAGGAAAAATCGGAAAAGTTGTAAAAAGGGTAAAATGTAAACTAAACATAACATTGAAGTAAATTCCGATTGATTGACTTCAGTCGGGATTTTTTTTATAATTAATCCAGCAGGGAGGAATATTCAATGGATCCCAACAACCTTAAATATTACCGCAAACAAAGCGGCTTCACGCAGGAGCAGCTTGCCGAGAAGATCGGCGTTTCCCGTCAGGCGATCGCCAAATGGGAAAAGGGCGAAACGCTCCCGGATATCGACAACGTTATTGCGCTCGCCGATTTGTACGAAATAAGCGTCGACTCGCTTGTGCGCAATATGGCGGAAGGGTCGGGCACGAATATGGGCGGAAAGCATATGTTCGGCGTCGTCCGAATGACCTACAAGGGGCAGGTGACGCTGCCGAAAAAAGGCCGCAGCGTTTTCGGGCTTAAAG
>CAMEPN010000265.1 GCA_945931735.1 uncultured Clostridia bacterium | reverse complement strand
TATCTTCTCTCCGAAACGGAATATGCCGCAGTACGAAGCGCAATGGCAACACACATGACCGAAGACAAGTACGGAAAACACACTATATGCAGCCTCTATTGCGACAGCGAAAACAGCGATCTTATACGCCGCTCTCTCGATAAACCCGTTTATAAGGAAAAGCTTAGATTAAGGACATACGGAGTTCCGTCCGACGACAGCAGAGCTTTTCTTGAGATCAAAAAGAAATTCAAGGGCGTTGTTTATAAACGCAGGGTAGAGTTGAGCTACAAAGAGCTGTTTGACTATGTTTCGGCAGGAGTTCGTCCCGAGTTAAAATCGCAGGTGATGGACGAAATAGATAATATGTTATCCCGCTGCGGACTGGTCCCTAAAATGGTGATTTGCTATGACAGGCGCGCGTTTTTCGGAAACGACGACGTTGAGTTCAGAATTACGTTCGACGGAAATATACGAAGCAGGACGGATATGCTCGATTTAAGGTCGGGCGACGGAGGAAAGCTTGTCGAAGGGCAGCCTTTCCGCATTATGGAGATAAAAAGCGCAGGCGCAGTTCCCATTTGGCTTTGCGAAACGCTTTCGCGGCTGAAAATTTACCCCGGCTCTTTTTCAAAATACGGCAGCGCTTATGCAGCCGAAATACAAAAAGGCATTTCTGCCGACAATGACAGGAGAATTGACATATGTTCACAAGTATCATAGACTCTGCAACAGGACTAACCGCACAGTCCGCGCTTATCTGCACACTGGCTTCCATTGTGTTGGGCGCAGGCGCGGCGGGGCTTTACAGGCTGAACAATCCCCGCGGCTCGAAAAATCTCACCGCCGCGCTCGCAGTTCTTCCCGCATTGGTTCAAGCGGTGATAATGCTCGTAAGCGGCTCGATCGGCGCAGGCATTGCGGTAATGGGCGCATTCAATCTGGTTAGATTTCGTTCCGCGCCCGGCTCGGCGCGCGATATCTGCTATATTTTCTACGCAATGGCTATCGGTCTTGCAACGGGAATGGGATATATCGGCTTCGCAGTACTCACGGCGGTGCTTGTTGGCATTGTGCTTGCGGCGCTCAGCTTCCTGCCTGCATTCAGAAGAAGCGGCACGCTTAAGCAGCTCCGTGTGCTTATACCCGAGGATATGGATTACACAGGCTGCTTTGACGACATTTTTGAGGAATATCTTCTGTCCTCAAAGCTGACGCTTGCAAAAACCACAAATATGGGAACATTGTTTGATTTAAGGTATGAGATCACCATGAAGGATCCCTCTAAAGAAAAAGAAATGATCGACAAGATACGCGCACGAAACGGAAATTTAATGGTTTCCTGCGGAATACTTATTGATAGCCACGACGAGCTGTAATATCCGAAAGGGGAGCAAAATATGAACATGAATTTTAGAACGCTTGCCGCTTTCTGTGCTTTGTCATTTGCTATGACAGGCTGCTCTGACAACGGCAGCGGACAAAGCAGCAATTCCGTAAGCCCGCTTATGTCGGGCGATACAGTAAGCACGGTGGAATTTGAAGTGACCGACCTTAGCGACGGCGACAGCGCTGCTCCGCTGGACGCAGAATGTTCGGTGCATTTCGCAGACAGCGGCACTACCGTTACGGGGGCAGGCGTCACGGTTTCGGGAAATGTGATAACTGTTACCTCTGCGGGGGTATACGCGCTCTCGGGCTGCTGCTCCAACGGAAAGGTGATAGTTGAAGCGGGCGATGACGACGAGGTTACGCTGCTGCTTAACGGACTTGAGCTTTCCTGCTCCGACAACAGCGCGATAGAATGCCGCAACGCCGGAAAGCTTGTCATCTCCATTGCGGGAGGAACCGAAAATACTGTTTCCGACGCCTCGGAATACACCTTCCCGGACGGCTCCAATGAACCCGATGCAGCGTTGTACAGCCGGTGCGACCTTATAATAAACGGCAGCGGAGTCCTTAATGTAAACGGGAATTACAAAGACGGAATAAAGTGCAAGGACGGGCTTAAACTCTGCGGCGGTACGATAAACGTGACATCTGTCGACGACGGGATAAAGGGACGCGACTACATCATTATCGGCGGCGGCACCATTAATATCAACGCGGGCGGCGACGGACTCAAGACGACAAATTCCGACGACGAAACGCTCGGGTATATCAACATGACAGGCGGCGATATCACTATCGTATCCAAGAAGGACGCGATACAGGCAGAAACGGAATTTGCTATGGACAGCGGCAGCCTTACTATTAACACAGGCTCGGGAAGTGCTTCGGTAGAACATTCAAACTCCGGTGATATGCGCAATCCTTTCGACATGGACAGCTCCGATAACACCGAGAGCATGAAGGGTATCAAGGCGGGAACACTTATCGAGATAAAGGGCGGAGAAATAATGATCGACGCCGAGGACGACAGTATCCATTCAAACGGAAACGTCCTTATAAACGGAGGAACGCTTAAGCTTTCGACAGGCGACGACGGTATCCACGCAGGAGAAAATCTCACGATAAACGACGGCGTGATCACCATTCCGTTAAGCTACGAGGGGCTTGAGGGCAAGAATATCGACATCAACGGCGGAACGACAGACATTGTTGCTTCAGACGACGGAATAAATGCGGGTGGCGGTGACAGCGGAGCGTTTTTCGGCTTCACGGGAGATGATTCGGAATACTATATTTCCATCTCGGGCGGAAGCATTACTGTAAACGCGCAGGGCGACGGCATTGACTCCAACGGCTCCGTCGCAATGAGCGGCGGCACATTGGTAGTTTTCGGGCCGACAAACAGCGGAAACGGAGCATTGGACTATAACAGCTCGTTCGCGCTAAGCGGCGGTACGCTGATAGCCCTCGGCGCAAGCGGCATGGCGCAGGCTCCGAGCACGCTTTCTCAGCCGTGCCTGTCCATAAACTCTAATGTTTCGGCGGGGGCAGCTATTGAAGTACGCAGCTCGGACGGAGAGGTCATCCTTAGCGTTGAAACGCCTAAGACCTGCCAGTCGCTCATCTTCTCCTCCTCCGAACTTAAGGCAGGGGAAACCTACACTATTTATGCGGACGATACTCAGCTCTCCTCGGTAACTGCGACAGACGGAGTAAGCGGCGACGGCGTTAACGGAGCAGGCGGTTTTGGCGGCGGCTTCGGAGGGGGCGGATTTGGCGGTGATTTCGGCGGAAAACCCAATCGTCCCGAAAACGGCGAAAACGGCGGCAGCAGACCCGACCGCACTTTAAATGCAGCATAATCAAAAATAACCACGAACGGAAATTCTTAACACAAAAACCCGAGAATGAACATCAGGTTCTTCTCGGGTTTTTATTATTTCAGGTCTATCCCGAACATTTCGCGGCATATCTGCTTTCCGCTTTCGGTTCGGAATATATTTCGGTAAGCGGACATTACCCCCTCTGGAGCAACCGCGTCCTCATACAAATTGACATGAAAATCCGCTTCAATAAGTATCTGCATATCCTTGCCGTCAATATCTGTGTATGCATGATGCCTTGATACCATGTAGCA
>CAMEPN010000264.1 GCA_945931735.1 uncultured Clostridia bacterium | reverse complement strand
CGATTTTTGTCGGATTTTCTTGTTCCCCCCTTTCCCCGAAGGGTTCCCCCTCGTTTCCCGTGTGACAACACGAGAAAAACAAATTTTCAAGAAAAGAGGCTCAAGGCAATGCCTTAAAATTGTCCGTGCGACAACACAAGAAAATCAAATTTACAATAAAAAGAGGTTCAAGTCACCGACTTAATCTCATATGCCCGACGGCGCAAAACCGTCACTTTTGCAATGAAAACCCTTGTGTTTCGTCGACCTTTTTGCCCTCCTCAAAAGTGTCCGTCACAACAACAATGTCCCCGCCGCGGATCTCCGTCGCGCCCTCGGGGATAATACTCTGCTCCCCTCGCTTTATCAGAACAATAAGCAGGCTGTCGGGGAGATGAAGCTCCTTTATCCGCCGCCCCAGCCACGGGTGCCCGCCCTTTATATGTATTTCGCGGAGCTTGAAGCCCTTGTCCTCCTCAAACGGGGGAACCGATAGGATAACGCTGTCGCGGGCGCATATCTCGGTGCCGCCGCGCGGGATAATGTTCTCCTCGCCGCGCTTTATCATCACCGCGAGAGAGCCTGTCGGGAAATGCACCTCGCTCAGCTTCCGCCCCACCCATGGGTGCCCGTCGGGTATGAACATTCGCATCATGGTTATTGAGCTTTCCTCGCGGTAGTCGTTGAATGTCCTGAGAACGTCCGCGCCCTCGTCGATAAGCCCCAGCTTCTTCGCCGCCGCGGGAAGGATCGCCCCCTGTACAAGCATGGATAACAGACATACGCAGAATACAATGTTGAATATGTTGTGCTCGGTCGCCTTTCCGTTCACTACCGCCATTATCGCGAAAACTATCGACGACGCCCCGCGCAGACCCGCAAGACTGATAAACGCCCTGTCCTTTATGGGAGATCTCCCGCAGAAAATAAGCGACGCCACCGGCCGCGATATCAGCGTAAGGCAAAGGAAAATAAGCACCGCAGGGAGCAGGCTCTCGATAAACTTCGACGGAGTAGACAGCAGTCCCAGCAGGAAAAATACCGCGATCTGACATAAGCCCGTCACCCCGTTCAGGAAAACGACCGTTTCCCGCTTGGCTGGAATGTCCGCGTTTCCGAGTATAATGCCCGCAATGTAAACGCTTAGGTACCCGTTCCCGCCGAGAACAGACGGAAGCCCGTAGGCAAACAGCGCCGCCGCAATGAACAGTATGCACTCGAAGCCGTCCGTAGCCGCCTTGAAGTGCCTCACCACAAACACCATCGCAATACCGACCGCCGCGCCGAACAGTACGCCGAAAAATAGCTGCGCCAAAACCAGCTCAAGCACGAAACCCGTCCCGCTGCCGTCAAGCAGCGCCAGCGCGATCACCGTCAGCATATACGAAAACGGGTCGTTCGAGCCGCTCTCAACCTCAAGCAGCGGCGCAAGTCCGTTTTTGAGGTTCAGCTTTTTCGAGCGCAGGACAGAAAACACCGACGCGGCGTCCGTCGAGCTTATCACCGCGCCCATAAGAAAGCTCTCCGCAGCGCTGAAATGCAGCACAAAATAACAGAACAGCGCGGTAACTCCCGCCGTAACAACAACGCCCAGCGTCGACATAAGGCACGCTTTCACCATTACAGGCTTCGCAGTTTCCCATTTGACCGAAAATCCGCCCGTGAACATTATGACTATAAGCGCCGCTTCGCAGACGTACGCCGAGAACGAATAATTCTCAAACGGTATCTTAAGCAGTCCGTCCGTGCCGAAAAACATACCTATCCCTATGAAAATAAGCAGGGCAGGCACGCCGATCTTTCCCGAAAGCCTGTCTGAAAAAACACACATCAGCAGCACAACAGCCGTGATTATTATGAGTGCGGTAAGCTCCATATGCATCGCTCCAATAAATATAGTAATTACATTTTAACATATTTTGCGCCGCTAACTTTAAACCGCCGCGTTAAGACTGCGTTAAGATAAAAACGCACATCGGGCGGAAGCCGTGATGTGCGCTTTTCGGATATACGTTATTTGCCGTTATTTATGCAGCCGCTTTATCATCTTGAATACAACGCTGTTTTGGTCGACAAGCGGCTTTTTGTGGGTGAAAAATATTATCCCGTCACAGGGCGCTTTTATCTCGTCGATAACCTCGCCCTCGTATGGGTGAATGACCTGCGCGAGGACTTCGCCGCGGCTCACCTCGTCGCCCGAGCTGCACATACCGCGGTAAATGCCCGCCGCGCCGCTCTTGACGTTCATCATCTCGTCCTCCTCGATGATAGTCCCCATGTACCCACCGTGGCATTTGTACTTGATTATCCCCATTCTCGAAAGAAAGCGCAGCACGGACGATACGCCCTGCTCTGCGGAATCCTCGTCAATGTTCTCCGTCGCGTTAGTATACACCGAAAACGCCGCCGTGCCGCTCACCTGCCAGTTGTAATTCAGCGTGGACTGATCCATAGAGGACGGCGTGCGCAATACCACATACGGAAGCCCGAAAAGGTTCGCAAGGCTGGTGTTCTCCTTGCAGGTCTTCATCATGCGGACGTGGGGGATAAATACCCCCGGGATATAAAAGCTCGCAAACTGAACGCCGTACTGATACTGCTTTATCTCGTTGAATACCGCCGCGGCAATTCGCTCCGTCGTTTCTCCGTCGGCGTTTCCCGGGAACATTCTGTTTATATCCGTGTTGTCAAGGCACCAGAAGCGCTTGCTTATGTTCGTGCTGTAATTGTTGAGCGACGGGATAACAAGAATTTCCCTGTCATAGGCTATGCAGCCCTTTTTCTCGAGAGAGGCAAGCACCTTTACAAGCCTGCTGCACATATATAACTGCTGTATCTCGTTTCCGCGGACAGAGCCGATTACACAGCAGGACTTTTCGCCCTTTCCGAAGCGGTATCCCGCCACGCGGAAATCGTCGCGGTACGGGCTTGACATACTGAATATAATGTCCTTTTTCATTACTGTTCCCCCATTCTGCTTTACCGACAAGCACAGCGCCGAAAGGTTATACCCGTTCGGCGCCGCTGCCTGTTATGCAGAAATATTTTTACAAACGTCTACCCATTTTTCGCAGCCCGAGCACTTTTCAAGCTCGTCTACGGTCAGCTCGACCGCGGTGTTTCCGCTCCCGCAGGCAGGGAACACCCTGTCAAAGCGCTTGAGCGAATTGTCCAGAAAAACGCGCACGCCGTCCTTTATCCCAAAAGGACATACGCCGCCCACCGAGTGTCCGATAAGCTCGTCGACCTCCGCAGGGGTCAGCATCTTTGCCTTTGTGCCGAATTCAGCCTTGTATTTTGCGTTGTCGACCTTCATATCTCCCGCGGTCACTACCATGACAGGCTCGCCGCCGACCATGAAGGTGAGCGACTTCGCTATCCTCGCAGGCTCGCAGCCCAGCGCCTGCGCCGCAAGCTCTACCGTTGCGCTGCTCTGCGAAAATTCGCGTACCCTGTCCGAAAGTCCGAACTGCTCCAAATGTTTCTTTGCGTTCTCAAATGCCATTTTCTTATGCTCCTTAAAGCGGCTTTACATAGT
>CAMEPN010000263.1 GCA_945931735.1 uncultured Clostridia bacterium | reverse complement strand
CTCTGCCGATAATGCCGCCGGTCGTGATGACCTCGTCGGCAACCTGAATATTGTTGAGCATATCCTGCATTTCCTTGTTGCGCTTCTTCTCGGGTCTGATGATGAGGAAATAGAAAATAACGATCATCAGCGCGATCGGGATTATCAGCGTCAGCATACTGCCCAGAGTTGAGCCCTGTGCCGTAGCAGAGGCTTCTGCCGCCATTAATAAATTGATGTTCATAGTTGTCCTCCGTTGGAATTTTTTTGTTCAATAAAATCATTATACCCTTTTATCGCTAATAAATCAAGGGGTAAAACCGTTTTTTCACAAATTATTCATAAAAGTCGTATAAGGGTCATTTCACGAACACCGTGACCCCCGCTTCTCCGAACGCGCGCTGCATATCCTCGAGCGCGCCCTCCGAAGCGCCGCTGTCCGCCAGCACCGCGTATGTCTGACCCGCAAACTGAGCGCCCATGCGCCCGATGAACGACTTCGCGCCCGAATAGGTCAGGTCGTCGCTGTAATCTATCAGCAGCGAAATGCCCTTGAGCTTTTCCGCGTCCTCCGCAAGCTCAGCGTCGGTAGCCTGCCTGTCGCCGGAAAACAGCGCTCCGCCGTCCACCTCGGCAATGACCTCCGCGCCGTTCTTCTCCGCTCCTGCGCAAACCGCGTCAAGCACGCCCCACAGAGCGTCCGCGCGCTTCTCCGCGTCGCCTATCGGCAGGGAGTAGAGATACACATTGTAATCGGACGGGTGGAAGTCGGGATACATAGTGTCCGCCGCGATAAGATACTTGAAGCCCGCCGCGGAAAGCTCCCCTGCAATGTTCTCCATGAACGCCGTGCATTGCGCGCTGAACGGATCCATCCACTTCTTTCCGCCCGCCGACGGCGCCGCGTCGAGCCAGTTTCCGCTTCCGTCGGAGAGCGCATAGCAGCCGCCGACCAGCCCGCCGCTCGTGCGGTCGAGCAGTGTGCTGAACCGCGCCGCAGGGATCAGCCCCTCGGCAGTGATGATATCGCACATCTCCTTCGCCGTTAGCGTTCCCTTGACGGACGAGCCGCCCTTTATGCCGTCGATATCGCTGCTGTAAAGGAAATAGCCCTCCGTATCCTTCGCCGTGACAACTACTCCCGTATACCCCGCGTTCTTCGCGGAAACGACCGCGCTCTTAAGCGACGCCGCGTCATATACCATGTCCTGCGGAAGAACATACATTCCCGTCAGCGCAGGCTCAGGCTCCGCCGTTTCCTCGGGAGCAGGCTGCGCGGTCTGCGTTTCCGCCGAGGAAGTTTCGTCCGCCTCTGCCGTTGCGGGGGGAGTCCATGACGGAGTGCTGTCGGAGGTTTCGTTCCCCTTGCTGCTGAAATATTCAACAATGGGCTTGCCCGCGCCGTAGCCGATGACCGCAAGCGCCAGCACTATGACTATCATAATTATAACGGTCAGCACCTGCTTACCCTTGCTTTTTTTACGGTTATAAAGGTTGTATTTTCGATGTTTTATCTTGATGTTGGTTTTCTTTGGTTTCATGACTGCCCCTTTCCCGTTTAATTAATATCAAAATTCGGCAGTATATCCTACCAGCGCGCTGAACGCCAGCGATATAACGCCTATATAAATCAGCATTATCGGATACCCGCGGAAAACGCGCGGTATCTTGTCCGAGTCCAGCCGCTCGTGCGCTATGTTAAGCAGGAAGCACGCAAGGAAAAATCCTATGCCCGTGCCGAAGCCGTAGCCGATGTAGCTCCAGATGTCGCTGCCGTAGCCGGAATTAAGGAACAGCGCGCCGATGACCGTGCAGTTGATTATCGCGAGATGCACATATTTCCTTATTTTCGCAAATACCTTCGGGAACAATCTCCAGAAAAACAGCAGCGCGATAATGTACAGCGCGCTTATCACCGCCACATAAACCAGCGGCATGAAAAGCCACCCGAGCGGAAGCGGAAGCAGCAGGCTGTCGAAAAAATACGACACCGCGCTCGCTATCGTGGTCATGGCGGTTATCCCGAGCGTAAAGCCGATAACGTGCGAGTCCTTGCGCGAGGCGTAGATAACGACGTTGGAGCCGAGCGCGCGGTCGAATATCGCGTTCTGAACAAAGACGGATACCATCGCCACGCTCACTATTTTGTAAAACACTTCCATCACCGCTCAGCCCCCTTTCCCGCTCTCCTGCCCGAAAGGGCGCGGCATACCGCCGCGAATATCCCGACAAGGATAAACCCGAAAAACGGCGACTTTGCCGCAGGCATCGGCGCGTCGAACAGCGTGGCTCCGAACAGCGACCCGTAAGCCAGCAGCTCGCGCACTATCCCAACCGCAAACGCCGCAATGGCATAGCCCGCGACATATATCAGCGCGTCTACCGCCATCTCGCCGAACGGCTTAAGATAAAACCTGCTCTCCGTTTTGGAAAGGAGAAGCGAGTTCACGACAAGTATCTCGATATATATCATCACGCTTTGCGTCGTTTCGGGGAACCATGCGTTAAGCAGCATCGCAGTCGGGATATACAGCACCGCAGCGACCGCCGCATATAACAGTATGCGCACATTGTAAGCAATTTTTCTCGGGATATACCTGCAAATCAATATCGAAAGATAAGATATCATGAAAAAGCTTATCGTAAGAACAAGCGCGCGCTCAGCAGTTGTCGCCGCGACAATTATCGGCGCGGTGACCAGCCCGCTCATGAGCACGATGTTCTGCCTGAAAATGCCGTCGAAGCTGACAGCGGGTTTAGTCGTTTTCATCGCTGCCCTGCCCCGCGCTCTTGTCTGTTAGCTTTACTTTGCCGCGCTGTACGATCGTCTTGTTCTTCTCGAAGGAGCTGATGTAATTTTTCTTCCAGTAGGAGAGATTTTCAACTATCCTGTCGAAACAGCTCGTCAGCGCGCCGGTTATAAGCAGTGCGAAAACAAAGCAGCACTCGGTCTGCCCGAAATAACGGAACATCATAGTAGTATACCCGAGGACAATGCCGTACATTATCCGCGCGGCTGCCTTTTTGGGGATAAGATAAGGCTCCGCCGACATAAAGACCGTCCCGAAGAAAAGACAGCCCGACGTAAGCTCGTACATGACCGACTCCGCCCCGCTCATTTCCGCGCGGGGGAAGAAAAACGCCAGCGCCGCCGCCGTAGCAAGGCAGGACAGCACAGCGCACAGGCTGTTGTCCCTGCGGATAAGCAGGCACACGCCGCATACCGCGATAACAAGAATGTTCACCGTGCCGATTGCCCCGGGGAAAGTGCCAAGCATAAGTTCCGACCAAGTATTGGTAGGGACGTTACCGAGCCGCAGCATATATTCGGGCGAATGCACGAGCGTTCCCGTAAATTCTCCGAAAACGGGGAACTGTTCCCCCGCCTTTGCATAGTATAACATATCGGAGGGATAGCATATTATAAGAAATGCCGCAGCTATCGCGGGGGGAGAGAATACAATGTTGTCGCTGCCGCCGAAGATGTGCTTGCCGAGGGCAATGCATATCACCGACGAAAGCGCGACCAGCCCGAGCGGAACGCCCG
>CAMEPN010000262.1 GCA_945931735.1 uncultured Clostridia bacterium | reverse complement strand
ACACCTTTACTCTCGAGGAGTGCATAAGGTGCGTTCTTTGCAGCCTTATCGGATTTGATGTGCTGATATACACTCCGACGGGGTATAAGAACATCGAAACGTTCGTCAAAAACGACGCATTTGAGGAGCACGTCATGAACGAATTTCTGTATAACATGGAGGTTCCGAAGCTAAAAATACCCTCTGAAGAGAAGAGCAGCGGTTTTTTCGGAAAGCTGTTCAAGAAAGGATAAAGAATTATGGGATTACAGTTTACACCCGGCGCAGCAGCAGCGGCTCAGCCCGCAATGGAAGTTGAAACCACTGGAGCGGTTGTCGCGGACAAGCAGGCGGCAGCTCTTGACGCCAAGATCGAAGAGGTCAAGAATTTCAACATTGTCGTAAAGACCGAGGAGATCAAGCAGCAGCTCGCGACAAGCCAAGAGATCGACCAGCTCGTTTCCACAATTAACGTAAACGACAGCTCCACCATCGTTAAATTCGGCGCGGACGCAGCAGAGCAGATCTCGCAGGCGTCCGATCAGGTGCTTAATTCCATGAGCATCCAGCAGATCAACGACACGGGCGTTATGCTGAAAAATCTTGCGGCTATTATGGATCAGTTTGATATCAAGGAGATCGAGGACGATAAGCCCGGATTTTTCGGAAACCTCAAGAAAAAGCTTGAGAAGATACTCAATAAGTACGACACGATGGGCAAGGAGATAGATAAGATCTATGTTCAGCTCAAGCAGTACGAAACCGAGATAGAGCAGGCGAACACCAAGCTTGACACGATGTATGAGGCAAACCTCGGCTATTATCAGCAGCTCGTGAAGTATATCATGGCAGGCGAGCAGGCTGTAAAGGAGCTTGACGCATTCATCGAGGAATATCAGGCTAAGGTTGCGGCTAACCCTGACGACGGCACTATACGCATGGATCTGTCCAATCTTCAGCAGATGCGCGAGATACTCGACCAGCGCGTAATGGATCTTAAGGTTGCGGAAAACGTTGCGCTCCAGACTGTTCCTATGCTCAAGACCATGGAGTATTCCAACCTCAACCTTGTCAGAAAGATAAATTCCGCGTTCATCATCACGATGCCTGTATTCAAGCAGGCGCTCGCACAGGCTATAATGCTCAAGCGCCAGCGCATACAGGCTGAGTCGCTCAAGGCTCTTGACGAAAAGACGAACGAAATGCTCATCAAGAACGCACAGAACACCGTTGAGCAGTCGAAGCTCGTTGCTTCCATGGCGGCAAATTCTTCCATCAAGGTAGAAACGCTCCAGCAGACATGGCAGACTATCGTCAGCGGTATCGACGAGGTTCAGCAGATACAGGATCAGGCTCGCGAAAAGCGCAAGCAGGACGCTGTTGCTCTTGAGCAGATCAAGGCAGATTACAAAAAGCGCATGAAGGCTTGATAAGGCGCTAAAAAATTAATAACAAATATCCCGCCAAAGCGATGAATTATCGTTGCTTTGGCGGGATTGTTTTGTTATTTAATGTCATTTTCTGACGTCATAATAATGCGGGATTATGTCTGCGAAGCTTCCGTCTTTTTTGCGAAATCCTTTCGGGATCACTCCTAGCCTCACAAACCCGAGCTTTTCATAAAGCTTCAGCGCGGGTGCATTGTCTGCCACGACCGCGTTGAACTGCAATATCCCGAAACCGAGCGCGCGGCACCTTTCGATGCTGTCCGACACGAGCGCCTCGCCGATGTGCATTCCGCGCCTGTCCGATCTTACGGCGTAGCTTGCGTTGGCAATATGACCGCACCTTCCGACGTTGTTAGGGTGGAGAATATACAGCCCGACAAGCTCTCCATTGTTCTCGCAAACGCCGCAGAAGCTCTGCGTACCGAAAAACGCCGCCGCTCCGTCAAGCGTCAGCGTGTTTTCCTGCGGAAACGCTTCCCCCTGCTCGACTACCTCGTTCCATATTTCAGCCATTGCCCGCAGATCAGTGGGCAGATATTCGCGTACTGTCATTGTGTTTCTCCTTTGATTTTTATGGTATCATTATACTACCTTGTAAGTCTTTTGTCAATCAAAAAAAAGCGTGTATAAATTCGCCGTTAAAAAATAAAAATTGACTTGACTTTAACAAATTTATCTGATATAATAACAAATGCGGATAAAAGAGCTATAATAAATATGTGACCCACTCCGATAACCTGAGCGGTATTAGACGGTTATATGGAGTTCTTTTTATGTCCGTAGCAAAGGAAATTTTCGGGTATAAAAATATAAACGCCCGAAATAGGAGGTAGACAATGATAGTAGCACAAATCCTTGCCGTTATTATCTTTGTGGCGATGTTCGTTCTGATCATCACCGAAAAGATAGAGCGTCATTTTGTTACTCTCGGATGCGGTCTGCTTACACTGGTTCTCGTTTTCGGAGCCTGTATGCAGAGCTGGGATGCAGTATGGTCAACAATTAATGTTCAGAACATATTCACTCCCGAATTCTGGATAACATCTTCAGAGGCAGGCGAAAGCACAAGCGGCATCAACTGGGCAACGATCATATTCATCGCAGGAATGATGATTATGGTCGAGGGCATGGCAAAGGCGGGCTTTTTCAGATGGCTCTGCATGACGCTCGCAAAATTTGTTCATTATAAGGTCATACCGCTTTTCATAGCGTTTATGATCATGTCGTCGATACTCGCAATGTTTATCGACAGCATCACGGTCATTCTGTTCCTCGCGGCAGTTACGGTAGAGCTGTCGCAGCTTCTCAAGTTTAACCCGATACCTATGATAATCTCGGAGATATTCTGTGCCAACCTCGGCGGCTCCGCGACAATGTGCGGCGACCCGCCAAACATTATCATCGGTACATCTCTCGGCTTCTCGTTCGCGGATTTTATCACGAATACCGGCGTTATCGCAGCGATCGCGCTTGTTGCGGTTGTCATCTTTTTCTTCTTCTCCTTCAAAAAGGATCTGAAATCAAGCTCCTCGGGCGAGATAGATATTTCCTCGCTTCCCAAGCCTTCGGAAGCTATCGTCAATAAGAAGGAATTTATTTACAGCATAATAATTTTCTTAACGGCTGTTGTAATGCTTGTAACTCATGCGGAAACAGGACTTACCGTTGCGTTTATCGGCGCTTTTATTTCTGTGCTCACGCTGTTGGCGTTCTGGCGCGATGTTCCCGAGCTGCTCAAAAAGGTCGACTACAAGACGCTGCTGTTCTTTATCGGACTGTTTATCGTCGTAGGCGGTCTTGAGCAGACCCATGTTCTGGAACTTGTCGCAAGCTTTATCGAAATGATAAGCGGCGGAAACCTCCTTATCATGGTAGCGATAATTCTGTGGCTCTCCGCAATTGCGAGCGCGGTCGTCGACAATATCCCCTTTGCGGCAACTATGATCCCTGTCATTAAGAGCATTTCCGCGACTGCGGGCATTGATATCTCCGTGCTTTCGTGGGCGCTTGCTCTCGGAACGGATATCGGCGGCAGCGCAACGCCTATCGGCGCTTCCGCAAACGTAGTCGGAATTTCGGTTGCTGCAAAGCATGGTCATCCTATC
>CAMEPN010000261.1 GCA_945931735.1 uncultured Clostridia bacterium | reverse complement strand
CGGAGAGCAAAAAGGGAGATAAATCATGAAAATAATGGCAGTCGATTACGGCGACAGCAGAACGGGTCTTGCGATGTGCGACAAAAGCGAAATACTCGCGTCGCCGCTTATGACGATAAACGAAAAGGATTTCGAGCGCTGCATCTCCGCCGTCGCCGAGCAGGCGAAGCTCAACAGGGCGGAGCTTATCGTGGTGGGAAATCCGATAAATATGAACGGTACTTACGGGCCGCGCTCCGAAAAATGCAATCTCTTTGCGGAAAAGCTTCGCGCCCTCGTCGAGGTCGAGGTCGTAATGTGGGACGAGCGCTCGTCCACGGTCACGGCGATAGGCTACATGAACGACGTAAACAAGCGCGGCAAGAAGCGCAAGGAGGTACTGGACGCGGCGGCGGCGGCAGTCATTCTTGACAGCTATCTGGCGTACAGAAAAAATCATCGGGGTGACGCAGGTGTATAAGGTATCTTTCACCGGCTACCGCCCGTCAAAGCTGGGATTTTGCGGGGAAAACGACCCGCGCTGCATTGCGCTTAAGCAGAAAATCCGCAGCAATATCGAAACGCTGATATACAGCGGCGCTTCGCAGTTTTATTCGGGCATGGCGCTCGGAGTTGACATATGGTGCGCGCAGGCAGTGCTTGACCTAAAGCAGCTTCGCCCCGAGATCACGCTCACCGCAGTCATTCCCTGCCCCGAGCAGGACGAGAAATGGAACGCGCAGGACAAGGCGGTATACCGCGGTATACTTGAACAATGCAGCGATGTTATCTGCGTAAAAAAGCACTATACGAAGGATTGTATGTTTGAGCGCAACCGCCGACTTGTGGAGCTTTGCGACCTGCTGCTTGCCGTCTATGACGGAAAAAGCGGCGGCACTCAATACACCGTAGAATACGCGGAAAAAAAGCACCGCAAGGTGATCGTTATCGATCCCGCTGTCTGATGTGTTCATCGAAATTAATCGGTATCAGCCGCTGTTCCCACGGACAGCGGTTTTTCCGACGGAAAATGACAGTCTTGCATTCATAACTTTCCACTTGATAACTTAATGAGAATATGATATAATATGATATCATGGTATATAAACAGAACAGGAAGATATTGAGATGAAAACAGTTATCACCGACAACAGCCTGTGCGCTTTCACCCTTAACGACAAGGCTGACCCTAAGCATATATACAGCTATATCTCCGCTCTGGCGGACGCGGGCGTAAAATACGTCGAGATAGATTTCAGAACGGTCATGAAAATGACAGAGCTGCCCGATAATATCGGCTACGTTTTCCGCATGGTCGACCCGATGTTCGCAGAGCTTGCGGACGTGGTCGAGTTCAGCTATATCCTAGTCACGCTGAACGACCTCAAAAAGCGGATACGCACCGAGCAGCCCGTTATCCTCGAGGTGCCCGGAATGAACACGCTGACCCCGAAGCTGCTTTATCTCGCTCAGTCGCAGATAGACGGCAGGATAAGCGAGGGGAGCCTGCGCGGGTGCTGCCCGATGATGGAACCGCGCGAGGCGGCAAGATTTGTCCACGGACTGAAAAACTCGGTGCCTATTCCGATAAACGTCTGCCCGCTCAACGATAACAAATGCGCGCTGGACAGCGCGATAAAGCTTTCCATGTCGTCGATAGACAGCCTTACGCTCTGCATGGGGCTAACGAGCAAATACGCCAGCCTAGAGGAATACCTCTTCACGCTCATGTCGGTGCACGAAACGCTCCCGAGGGAGTTCAATATGGCGGCGCTCTGCCGCGCGGCGTTTTATCACCGCCTTATCTTCAGAACCAACGGCGCGGACAGCATAACCAACATAATGCGGCTGCTCGACTACGATATACATAACCTCACAAACGTTGACACGGGCGAAAAGGTGAAAATGCACATGACGCTTAAGGACAACCAGTATATGCGCAGGCATTTCGTTTCCGCTATAGAGAAAATGGCGGCTTCCGAGGGCATTCCCGACGATGTTTTCGAGGATCTTTACGCCGCCGTGAAATATTACGACAAGGGAATTTTCAACGAGGAGCTTCTGTACAAAGAAAACAAGGGGCTTCTTAACTGAACAAACCGAACAAAAGAGAGGATAACAAAATGATAAAGCTTATTGCGAGCGACATGGACGGAACGCTGCTCAACGACAACAAGCAGCTCCCCGACGATTTTCTTGAGGTCATTGACGGGCTGGAGAAACGCGGCATTAATTTCGCGGTGTCAAGCGGACGTACCTACCTCGCGCTCGACCACCTTTTCCCCGAGGAATACCGCAGCAGGATAGATTTCATCTGCGACAACGGCGCCTGCGTCATACATAAGGGAAAGCCCGTCAGCGTCACCCCGCTCGACCGCGCGACATATGAGGAGCTTCTCGACGCGTGCGAAAGGATAGGCGGACTGAAATTACTTGTCTGCGCCGAAAGCGGGACTTACCACAAAAAGGACACCGGCACCTTTACGGCTGAAATTCAGAAATACTACCGCCGTCATATCGAAACGGACGATTTCCTCGGTATCCACGAAACGATATACAAGCTCGCCGTGTGCGATATGCAGGGGACAATGAACCGCGGAAAGCCGGAGCTTGACAAGATATTCGGCGACAGGCTCAACGTTCAGGTAAGCGGCCCCGTATGGATGGACGTAATGGCTTCCGGCGTAAGCAAGGGCAAAGCGCTTGCTGCTCTGCAAAATGCTCTCGGCGTGACAAGAGAGGAAACCATGGTTTTCGGGGATTATTTTAACGACGTTGAAATGCTCAGGGAGGCGGATTGGAGCTTCTGCATGGAAAACGGACACGAGGACGTGAAAAAGCTCTGCCGCTTTATTGCGCCGAGCAACAACGACGGCGGCGTCACCAAAACGATACGCAGATATGTTTTCGGGGAGGAGATCTCTTGAATATTCAGATTTTCGGCAAGTCAAAATGCTTCGACACCAAAAAAGCGGAGCGTTATTTCAAGGAGCGCGGCATAAAATACCAGTATGTTGACATTCTCACGAAAGGCTTGAGCAGGGGCGAGCTTGACAGCGTTGTCCGCGCCCTCGGCGGGATAGACAGGGTCATCGACGAAAACTCCCGCGACTACGCCGAGATAAAGTACCTCTACGACGACGCGAAGCCCGATAAGCTCGCGGAAAACCCGAAGCTTTACAAAACACCGATAGTCCGAAACAGCAGGCAGGCAACTGTCGGATATTGTCCCGATATATGGAAGGAATGGGAATAACATTTATATGCAAATAGTACTGATCATAATTTTAATAATGATGTCGGCGTTCTTTTCCGCGGCGGAAACCGCGTTTTCAAGCGTCAACAGGATTCGCCTGAAAAGCATGGCGGACGGCGGCTCGCGCGGAGCGGAGCGCGCGCTTGTAATACTGAAAAAATACGACAAGGTACTGACAACAATACTTATCGGAAACAACATCGTCAACATTGCGATGTCGTCCATCGCGACCATGCTTGCGGTAACGCTCCTCGGGGGGCAGTACGGCTCCCTTGCGGCGACCAGTGCCACCACGCTTATCGTTCTGACTTTC
>CAMEPN010000260.1 GCA_945931735.1 uncultured Clostridia bacterium | reverse complement strand
AATTTATACCGAAAGTTGATTTTGCGCGAATTATACAGAAAGTAGCGGACGCTGCGGAAAGCTGCCGCGACAAAAGGTTCTCGCAGTTCGAGATACTGACGGCGGTATGCTTTCTGTGGTTCTTGGAGCAGGGGGCGGAATACTGCGTGATCGAAGCGGGAATAGGCGGCACGCTCGACTGCACGAACATTATCCCCCCGCCCGAAGCGGCGGTCGTCACGTCAATCGGGCTTGACCACACGGCGATACTCGGGGCGACCGAAGCCGAGATAGCCCGCAGCAAGAGCGGGGTCATTAAGGGCGGCATTGCCGTTGCGGCGGCGGGGATATCCGAAAGCGCGATGGCGGTGCTGCGCGGGCGGTGCGAGAGCGTGGGAGCGCGGCTGGTTGTTCCCGATACTTCTATGGTACGGGTCGGAGAAAGCGATCTTTCGGGGAGCAGTTTTTCCTACCGCGGGAGGGATTTTCGCATTTCCCTCTGCGGAAAGCACCAGATAGGCAATGCGCTGACTGCGCTCGAAACGCTGGATAATATTTCTTACGGTAATATTTTCGGAGAAAATAACTTATCGGATAGCAAAATAACCTTTGAAAATGTCCGCAGGGGGATCGAAAAGGCGGCTATGCCCGCGCGGCTGGAGCAGTTTTTGCCGCATGGTGGGCTGCCGTATATCATACTTGACGGCGGGCACAATCCGCAGGCGATGACTGCGGCGCGGGAGGTGCTGTGCCATGACGCGCGTGAAAAGACCGCGCTTATCGGCATGATCGACACCAAGGACTATGAAACGGCGCTCGGGATAATTCTGCCGTGCTTCGGGCGGATCGTTTTTACGGACGGATTTGCGCCGAATGCGGTCGCGGCAGAGGAACTGTGCGCGGTCGGGCGGCGGCTCGGGGCGGAGTGCTCTGCTTCGCACGGGATAGCCGACGGGCTGGCTCTCGCTGCGGGCTTGACCGGAGAGGGCGGCGTGCTGTTTATCGGCGGGTCGCTTTACATGGCGGCGGAGGCGCGGAAAGCGCTGCTCGGGGAGTGTACTGAATGAAAACGATAAAACTCGGCGGGGGCAGGGAGCTGACCTACGAGCTTACACGAAAGCCTGTCCGGAACATTAATTTCCGCGTAAAATCGGACGGCGTGGTGTATGTCAGCGCGAGCCGCTCGGTGCCTGTTGCGAGGATAGAGGAGCTGCTCGCCGAGCGGGCGGACGCTCTGCTTTCGGCGGCGGAGCGGCTTCGCGAGCGCGACGGAAAAAGCGAGATAGGAGATACCGTGCGGTGGCTCGGGACGGAATATCCGATACGCGTTATCGCAAGCTCGCGGGAGCTGGCGGTGCTTGAGGGAAACGAATGCCGAGTATTCACGCGGCACGGCGACGACCGCGAGCATACCGAGCGGCTTATCCGCGCGGCGGTTTCGGAGCGGTTCACGGCGCTTTGTCGGGAGCTTGACGGAGAGGTCAGGCGCGGGCTTTCCGCTGCGGGGCTTGTACCGCCGCCGACGAGGATAACCATAAAGGACATGAGCAGCCGCTGGGGGAGCTGCTCCTACACCCGCGGGCATATTTCGATAAATATACGGCTGGCGGCGTATCCTCGGGATACGGTGCTGTCGGTTTTCTGGCATGAATATGCGCACTACTGGCACCACGACCATTCGGCTCGGTTTTACGCGTTTCTGGAGCGGTTTTACCCCGAATACAGACGGTGGAACGGGCTGCTTAAATGAACACAAAAAAGGCACTTCCTTTTTCGGAAGTGCCTCTTGATTTATGCGTTATCAGGATATTGCGCTCGTTACAGAGGAGATATAGCTCTTGGCGTTTGTTATCGCGTTGGAGCTTTCCTTCTTGTAGTTGGAGAAGCTGTTTTCCTGTATCATCGAATAGCTGTCAACAAGACCCTCGAGGGTGTTGTTTGCGGAGTTGAGCGACTTAAGCGCGGAGGAATAATCCGCGGGCGCTCCGCTCAGCATTATCGTATACGCCTTGACGCGCATGGTGTATGCGGCGGCATTTGCGTAGGTCTTGGTAACGCTGTTTTTGGACAGCTCGGCAACCACTCCGCTTTCAAACTTGCTGCTGCCGAGGTCGGTGAGCTTGGTCTGAAGCGTGCTGAGCGCGGACACAGCATTGTTCGCGGCGGTAACTGCGTCGCTCATTGCGGCTGTATACGCAACGTTAGTGTCGTTAGAGGAATAGTCGTCGGTGATTATCGAGGAATACTTAAGCCCCGAGCTGAGCGCGGAAGTGAATGAGGACAGATAGGACGCGCAGTCGGACTCAAACTTGCTTGCCTTTCCTGTCGGGGAGATTATGTAGCTGTAATATGCGTCGTACTTCTTCTTGAGCGTTTTCAGCGCGTCATACGCGGACTTCATCTCGCTGTTGGCAGGCTCTGCGCTGCTGAGCGCGCTGTCAACGTCGGATTTTCCGTTCTTGATTATCGTGAGCATATTCTTCGCGAAATCGCGGCTGTAATATGCTGTCCTTGCGGTATCGGCGCTGCCGCTGCTGTTATCTATGGCGTAGATGACATTCTGCGCGAACATATCTATCTTTCCGATCTCTCCCGCCATTACTGCCGCCGCATTCATGATAGCTTCTCTGTCCTTTTCGAGCGACTTTACCTTAGAGGAGGTTATTGCGGATACCGGCTTGGCGGTGGTCGTTGTGGCTCTGGTGGTGGAAGCGGTGGTCTTTGCGGTGGTTGTAGGCGTGGTGCGGGCAGTTGTCTTTGCGGTAGTCTTTGCGGTCGTCTTTGTTGTTGAAGAAGTTGTCGGCTCGCCGGGCGTTGTGTGCGGTGTGGTGCGAGGAGTTGTCGCCGGTTCGACGGCGTCGTTCGTCGGAACGGGCGGAGTTGTATCCGTTACTTCGGCGGTAGGCGCGTCGGCAGTGGGCGCGTCGGTCGATGCCTCGGCGTTCAGATTGCCGTCGGGGTCAGATGTATCCGTAACAGGCGTTATCGGCGCTGTGGTCGTGGAGGCGGTCACGGGAAGATTATTGTTTCCTGTGAGGTTGCCGCTGTCGGAGGGCTTTGATGTTGTTGCGATAAGCACCACGATAGCGCCCACGGCAACTACTGCCGCAGCGGTTATGGGGATCCACTTCTTTCCGCCCTTCTTCTCGGTCTTGCCCTTGCTCGGAGCGTTGCGCGGCGGAACGTACATTCCCTTATAGGGCGCGCCGCAGTTCTTGCACACCGCTTCGGTGTCATACATATCCTGTCCGCAGTTGCGGCAGTATACAAGATTTCCTTTAGGCTGCTCTGGCTCCTCGGGTCTTTTGGGCATTTCCGACTCGGCGGGCTTAGTGTAATCCTCCGCAGGCGGAATATATGCCGGAGTTTCCTCTATAACGGGAGCAACTTCCTCCATAAAGGGAGCTTCGTTCTCAAAGTAATCTTGTTCAGGCTCCTCCGCGGCAGGCTCGGGAGCGGTGAACGCAGGTTCTTCAATGACAGGCTCGGGAGCGGTGAACGCAGGTTCTTCAATGACAGGCTCGGGAGCGGTGAACGCAGGTTCTTCAATGACAGGCTCGGGAGCGGTGAA
>CAMEPN010000259.1 GCA_945931735.1 uncultured Clostridia bacterium | reverse complement strand
AAGTTCGGAGGCTCTACGCCGAATACCTTGCCCTTGTAGGACAGGACCTTGCACACCATGTTCTCCTTGACGAACTTGAAGCTGTCGCCGAGGTCGGAAGCGTTTACGGGAACGTCCTCGTAAGTTTCGGGATCCATGAAGTGATACAGCTCGCCGTCAGAGTAGGTGTACTCCATGTCCTTTCTCTCGACATATGCTGTCGGGAATTTTGCGGAAGGGTTGTAAGTCTTTTCGACTACGGAGCCTGTGATAACGTTTCTTACCTTAGTTCTTACGAAAGCCGCGCCTTTGCCGGGCTTAACGTGCTGGAACTCGATGATCTGCATTACGTTACCGTCTTCCTCGAATGTCATGCCGTTTCTGAAATCTCCTGCTGTTACCATAGTAGGACCTCCAATTTATTTTTTATTAATAACTTTCTTTTACGGAACGCCGCGTTTTTTACGCGCTATCCGTCGGAATATAGACCGTCACATCTATTTTACCCTATTTACAGCATTTTTTCAAGCCCTTTTTATAAAAAAACCGAAAAATTATATCCGAATAAGGTTAGAAGTTGTATTTGTCAGGATATTACAGCCGTTTTCGGTGACTTCCGCCATGTTTTTTATGCGGACGCCGTATTTCTCCGGAATGTATACCGCCGGCCCGACCGAAACGACCATTCCTGCGCGAAGCATCGCGCCGCTTTTCTGCGAAAGAACAGGCTGCTCGCACGGCTCCAGTCCGATACCGCTGCCAAGCCCGTGCGTGAAATATTTGTCCGCGCTCCATGCGTTGAGAGTGCTTCTCGCAACGCTGTCAGCCACCTTTGCGTTTACTCCCGCGCGAATAGCCCCGAGCGCGTCGTGTCCCGCGCAGAAAACCGCATTGTACGCCTCCTCCTGCGCATGGGATATCCTCCCGACCGCGAGCGTGCGAGCCATTCGTGCGCAGTAACCCCCGACCTTTGCCCCAAATTCCAGCACAAGGAAGTCGCCGTCGGAGATTTCTCTGTCAGTAGGAAAAGCGCACGGGCAGGCGGAGTTTCTCCCCGAAGCGGCAATTACGCGCCCCGCAGTATCCTCCGCGCCGCATTCCAGCAGCGAGCAGGTCAGCATGGCGGCGATACTGCGCTCGGTCATTCCCTTGCGAAGTCTGCCGAGCAGCCTTTCAAAGGCTCTGTCGGCGATATTCTGTGCGGCGGCGATAAGCTCCACCTCGTCGCGCGACTTTATCAAACGCATTGCGCAAAGCGTTTCGGACAGCCTGTCCGACGCCTGTACATCGGTGTAGTTGAGCGCCCTGTGATAAGCGGAAAGCCTGCTCTCGGTGATATGCCGCGCTTCTGCTGCAACGCACCTTATGTCGTACTTGAAAAGCAGATCCAGCAGCTCGCTTTCTGCGTTGTCCATCAGCACGACAGTGCAGTCACGGGCAAGCTCGCGCGCCTGCTCATAGTACAGGCTCCCGACTATGTAAAGGCACTGCGACCTTGTCAGCAGGACAATTCCGTCCTCGCAGGCGTAGCCGCACAGGTACCGCCTGTTCTCCGGCGAGGTTATCAGCGCGGCGGTATGCTCGTCGGGAAGTATCCCCGCAAGCTCCGATATCCTGTCACGAACGCTCATCAGCGCCACCGAGCATATTGTACAGAGCGTAAAGCGCCAGCATATAGCTCATCTTGCCGAAGCCCGCGATAGTGCCCCTGCAAACGGGCGCGATAACGCTGTTCTTACGGAATTCGTCGCGGTTGTTTACGTTGGAAAGATGCACCTCGACAACGGGTATCTTTATCGCGGCGATAGCGTCGCGGATAGCGTAGCTGTAATGAGTGTACGCGCCCGCGTTGAGAATAACTCCGTCGCAGTCAAGCCGCGCCTCGTGCAGCCTGTCGATAAGACCGCCCTCGGAATTGCTCTGATAAAATGTCGTTTCGATGCCAAGCTCCATTGCCCTGTCAAGTATCTCGTCGTTTATCGACTTGAGCGTATCGCCGCCGTATATCGCAGGCTCGCGCTCGCCGAGAAGATTGAGATTGGGGCCGTTCATAACAAGAATTTTCATATTATCACCCTCCGCCGTCAGTTAAAGCTGCTCAAAAAAACGCTTCATCGCCGCCGCGTCCTCCGCCTGCGTCCCGTCGGACTCGCAGATTATCGACGGCTGCAAGCCGCGCCTGTGTATCTCCTCCATAAGAGGCTCGAACTCCGGACCGTAGACAAAGTCGTCGAAGGTCAGATGACGCTTTTCTCCGCCCGTCGTATATTCGATCTTGCTGAAATGTATGTGCATATTCGACAGCCGCTCGAAGCCCAGCTTATTTTCAATAAGGTCGAGCATTGCCGCATAATCCTCCCGCGACTTTATCCCGCCAAGCGTCCGCGCGTTAAGATGCCCGAAATCCACCGTCGGGAGAAACCGCTCGTCCACCCCGCACAGCTCCAGCACCTCTTCGAGCGTTCCGAGCTGATTTATCTTGCCCATAGTTTCGGGGCAGATTATGATGTCCGAAAGCCCCGCCTCGTCGAGCGCAGCCTGCGAGCGCCTTAATGTATCGGCGGCGAGCGCCGTGGCATCCTCTCGGGTTATTTTTGAGCAGCTTCCCGAGTGAACGACTATCTTCCTTGCGCCGACCGATTTTGCCGCCTGCGCGGACTGAAGAATGTAATCCACGCTTTTAAGGCGCGTTTCCTCCACGACCGACGAAAGCGAGATGAAATACGGAGCATGGAGCGTGACATTTATGCCGTGCTCCTTTGCGAGCGCAGGGAGAAGCTCTGTCGTCGCCGCGCTAATGCGCACTCCCCTGCCGCACTCTATCTCATATCCGTTCAGTCCCATGGAAGCAAGGTATTCGGGAAGATCCTGCGGAAACCTGCGCTTGCCCCAGCTTAAGGAATTTCCGCCCGGTCCGAATGATATAGCCATTATTTCATCTCCAGTTTTGAATAATCCCTGTGGAACACCACGCTCTCGAGCCTGCGCTTCAAGCGGAATGTCCATGTTTTCTCAAGGTGGAACGGCTCGACAAGCACTGTCCGAACGCCTTTGAGATTTCCCGCCATAATGTCGGTGAAGATCTGGTCACCCACGACGAGAGTTTCCTCGCTGCCGACTCCCATAGCCTTCATCGCGCGGGTTATCCCGAACGTCAGCGGCTTCGCTCCGTTCGCCGTGTATTCAAGCCCGAGCTTTGCCGCGAGCGGCGCTACGCGCTTGTTCGTGTTGTTGGAAACGACGCGCATTTTTATCCCGAGCGCGCGCATTTCGTCCAGCCACTCGGTTACGCCCTCCTCCGCGGCAGGGTTTCCGTGCATGGAAAGCGTGTTGTCCATATCGAGCACAAGCGCCCTGACATGGTTTTGTTCAAGAAAATCCGCGTTTATCTGCAAAACGCTTTTCAGCCAGAATGTCGGCTTAAACAGCATGGGCACCTCATATCCTCACATACAATTAAAGCGGGCATTATCTGCCCGCCTCAATCGTCGATTTTAAGTAGCACAACGCAAACTCCAAATCAGATAAGTTCCGAATCAGAACTTGCGCTTGCGAGCAGCTTCGGACTTCTTCTTACGTTTTACCGAAGGCTTTTC
>CAMEPN010000258.1 GCA_945931735.1 uncultured Clostridia bacterium | reverse complement strand
ATCTCGAACGCGCCGTAAACGATTTTCTGGGCTACGCCCTTCTTTCCGTCAAGCATGATGTTGTTGATAAGTCTTGTTACCAGCTCGGAACCGTACAGCGGATCCGGCAGTACCTCACGCTTGGGAACATTACCTCTTCTTGGCACTTTAACTTCCCTCCTTCATACGAAATGAAAATCATAGGTACTCGAAAGCGTTCAACTCCCGCCGTCCAAACAAAAGGCAATGTATTTTATATAGCCAAAATAATGCCCTGCCTGACAGCATAAAGTCAGAAATTACGCTTTCTTTCCAGCCTTCGGACGCTTTGCACCGTACTTGGAGCGTCCCTGCATTCTCTTGTCTACGCCCTGCGCATCAAGAGTACCGCGGATGATGTGGTAACGCACACCGGGGAGGTCCTTTACACGACCGCCGCGGATAAGAACAACGGAGTGTTCCTGCAGTTTGTGTCCGATACCGGGAATATAAGCTGTAACTTCGTAACCGTTGGACAGCTTAACTCTGGCTACCTTTCTCATTGCTGAGTTAGGCTTCTTAGGAGTGCTGGTTCTTACGGCTGTGCAAACTCCGCGCTTCTGGGGAGAATGCTGATCGATCTGCTCCTTGTGCAGGGTGTTCATACCCTTCTGGAGAGCAGGTGCCTTAGACTTCTTCTCAGAAACCTGACGTCCCTTGCGGACAAGCTGATTAAAAGTTGGCATTATTTCACCTCCAATAAAATTATCCGTGTGTTATTATTTACCGTTGCCGATAAAATACTCACACATTCATATATTTTAGTGCAAAAAACGGTGTTTGTCAAGCCCTTTTCGGAAACTTTGTGACAAACACCGTTCAAATTTTATCTTTTCACAGGATTTTTGTTTATTTTAAACAACATCGTTGTCCGCCGCATTTTCTTCTGCCGCTTCCGCTTCCGCCGCAGCAGCTTCCTCGGCGTTCTCCTCCGCTTCCTGTGCCAGCAGACCCGTGCCCGCGGGGATAAGCTTGCCTATGATGACATTCTCCTTCAGACCGGTCAGCGGGTCGATCTTGCCTCTGATCGCCGCCTCGGTGAGGACGCGGGTGGTTTCCTGGAACGACGCTGCGGACATGAAGCTGTCCGTTGCCAGCGACGCCTTTGTGATACCGAGGAGTATCGGCTCGCAGGTGGGGAGAGTAAGCTCCTCGCCCGCCGCAATGCGCTCCTTGAGCTTGTCGCAGATCTCGCCGTACTCGTTCTTGCCTACGACCGCGCCCGCGAGAAGCATACTGTCGCCCGGCTCGATAACACGAACCTTGCGCATCATCTGGCGCACGATTACCTCGATATGCTTATCGTTGATATCAACACCCTGTAAGCGGTAAACCTTCTGTACCTCGGAGATGATATAGTTCTGAACTTCCTTTTCGCCCTTTACCGCGAGAACATCGGGCGGATTGATGGAGCCTTCGGTCAGAGCGTCGCCGGCTGTTACATAGTCGCCGTCGTGTACCTTAGGACGATAGCCGAACGGTACCGCATACTGCTCCTCCGTTCCGTCGTCGGCGGTGATTATCGCATGACGAGTCTTTTTGATCTCCTCGTAGCGCACCTTACCGGAAATTCTGGTGATGATCGCCGCGTTCTTCGGATGACGGCTCTCAAACAGTTCCTCGACACGGGGAAGACCCTGTGTGATATCCTCTGCGGAAGCGATACCGCCGGTATGGAACGTTCTCATCGTGAGCTGTGTACCCGGCTCGCCGATGGACTGTGCCGCGATAATGCCGACTGCCTCGCCCCTGTTGATGAGCTGACCGTTAGCAAGCGACGCGCCGTAGCACTTCGCGCAGACGCCGTTTCTCAGCTCGCAGGTCAATACGGAGCGTACCTTGACCTCCTTGACGCCTGTCTTTACGATCTTTTCGGCGTCAGCGTCGGTCATGAGCTTATCCCTGGAGATCGTGAACGACCCGTCGGGAGCGGTGAAGTCCTCCGCAAGATAGCGTCCCGTAAGACGCTCGGCGAGCTTTTCGACAAGCTCGTTGCCCTCGCGTATTTCATAAACATCAATGCCGTTGGTGGTGCCGCAGTCGTCGCCGCGGATAATAACTTCCTGCGATACGTCAACAAGACGTCTTGTCAGATAACCGGAGTCCGCCGTACGAAGCGCGGTATCCGCCAGACCCTTACGGGCGCCACGGGAGGAGATGAAGTATTCCAGTACGTTCAGACCCTCACGGTAGTTAGCTCTGATAGGCATTTCGATGGTCGCGCCGGAAGTATTCGCGATAAGTCCGCGCATACCTGCGAGCTGTCTTATCTGCGCCGCGGAACCACGGGCTCCGGAGTCTGCCATCATGAAGATGTTGTTGTACTGGTCGAGGTTGCTCGTCAGCGCGTCCGCAACGTCGTTCGTCGCCTGATTCCAAATGCTGATGAACTTCTCTTTTCTTTCGTTGTTGGAGATAAAACCGCGCGCGTACTGCTTGTTGATCTTCGCGATGCTTTCGTCCGCGCCTGCGAGTATCTCTGCCTTCTGCGGCGGAATTTCCGCGTCGCATACCGCAACGGTTATACCCGAACGTGTCGAATACTTGTAGCCCATTGCCTTTATCTTATCCAGCACCTGCGCCGTGGTGGCTGTGCCGTGTATCTTAAGGCAGCGGTCGATTATCTGACCAAGCTCTTTCTTTCTTACCTTGAAGCCTATCTCGTAGTCAAGCTGGTGGTCGGGGTCGGTTCTGTCGACATAGCCGAGGTCCTGCGGAATGTGTTCGTTGAATATTATGCGGCCCGCAGTCGTGGGGACAATGCGAGTTATCTTAGTGTCGCCGAGATCCTTTGTAACGCGTACCTTGATAGCCGCGTGGATCGAGATAACGCCGTCCTGATATGCCATCAGAGCCTCGTTCGCGTCGCGGAACACCTTGCCCTCGCCCTTTTCGCCCGACTTGTCGATAGTCAGATAGTAGGAGCCGAGTACCATATCCTGCGTAGGAACGGTAACGGGGCGTCCGTCGGAGGGCTTCAGCAGGTTCTTTGCGGCAAGCATAAGCGTGCGCGCCTCTTCCTGCGCCTCCTCGGACAGCGGGAGATGAACTGCCATCTGGTCGCCGTCGAAGTCCGCGTTGAACGCCGTACAGCACAGCGGGTGGAGCTTTATCGCTCTGCCCTCTACAAGAACGGGCTGGAACGCCTGAATACCGAGTCTGTGGAGCGTAGGCGCACGGTTGAGCAGAACGGGGTGGTTCTGAATAACGTTCTCGAGGGAATCCCATACCTTGTCGTCCGCGCGCTCAACAAGCTTCTTTGCCTGCTTGATGTTGGGCGACACGCCGTTCTTAACGAGGTCGTTCAGCACGAACGGCTTGAACAGCTCGAGAGCCATCTCCTTAGGCAGACCGCACTGATCCATTCTAAGCTCAGGACCTACTACGATAACGGAACGTCCCGAATAGTCGACACGCTTACCGAGCAGGTTCTGACGGAAGCGTCCCTGCTTGCCCTTGAGCATATCGGAGAGCGACTTGAGCGGGCGGTTGTTGGAGCCTGTGTAGGCTCTGCCGTGTCTGCCATTGTCTATCAGCGCGTCAACCGCCTCCTGAAGCATACGCTTTTCGTTTCTT
>CAMEPN010000257.1 GCA_945931735.1 uncultured Clostridia bacterium | reverse complement strand
AAGCTTTCCTCGCGGCGGAACTGCCAGCGTATCTTCCCGCAGTAGACGGGGTTGCGCAGAATGTCCGCGACGCTTGCTCCGCTCCATACGCCGCCGCTTCTCGGGCGAAGCCCCATTTCGTCCAAACGCCGCGCGATAGAGCGGCTTCCTGCACCGTTGATACACATTGCGAATATCAGCCTTACCGTTTCGCTCTCCGAATTGGGTTCAAGCGTATAGCCGCGCCCTTTTTGCAGCTTTACTTTATCGTACCCGAAAGGCGGAGTGCTCCCGATAAAATGCCCCTCCTTTGCGGCGGCGATGCGCCCGCGCATTATTCGGCGGGAGATAGCCTTGTATTCCCGACGCGCCATGAACAGCTCAAAGTCTACATATTCCTCGTCGCTGTCAAGCGTTGTGTCGTATACCCGCGCGGGGGTGATTATGAGCGTCCTCGCAATACGGAAGGTACGGGATATCCTCGCTTGGTCTGCGCTGTCGCCCCTTGCAAGGCGGTCAATGTCCATGCAGAGCACTCCCGCCCAGCGCCCGTTTTCCACGTCGGAAAGCAGGCGGAGCATTTCGGGGCGGGCTTCGATGCTGTCGCCGGAAACAATTTCATGGTAAATTTCCCCGACAGCAAAGCCGCTTCTGCCCGCAAGCTCAAGCAGAGCCGCCCTGTGGCGCGCGAGCGTTTCACCCTGCCCGAGCGCTTCTGCGTCGAGGTCGGCGCGGGACTTTCGCAGATAAATCGCGTATTGGCGGGCTTCACTGCTTTTCATCTGTATTTTCCCGCTCCGTTTTCTCCCGCCGCAGCCTGTTCAGAGCGGCTTCACGCGCCAGACGCTCCGCAGTTTTAAGCATATTATCCCGACGGAGTGCAAGCTCCGCTTCTGCCGCGCCCGAATAACCCTCGTCAAGAAAATTCACCGCCGCCCCGCAGCCCGTGACGATTGTCCTTACCACTGCCATAACTGTCACCTCGGTACAGTATATGGGGCAGGGGCTGTACTTTTTCGGATAAGCGGCAATATATCTGCGCATTTATGCGGTAAGAACGGATATGAATTGCCCCCCGAAACCGTAAGATCTCGGGGGTCATTCTTTATTGCTATCCCACAATAACGATACGCAAATTTAACGCGTGGAAGTCGGCGTTAAATATTGAATAATGTCAATTGCCGTAGAAAATGTCGTCAGCGTCGAGTACGGGCGGAATTTCCGCTTCGGGGAGATCGCCTGACGAGATGCTGCTGGAGGTAATGATATCCTCTGTATGAAATTTTGTTATCTCAATAACAGGGGAAGTGTATTCTTTTTTCATTTTTTACCCTCCTCACTTCTTGTAGTTGATGGTGAAATCGGTAAAGGTTATCTCATCATCTTCATGAACGTTGTCGATGATGACCGTCAGGAACGCGTTTTGACCGCCCGCTTTTACCTTTTCGCCGTTGATGTTAAGATAAGAGAAGCAGGTATCAGCCGTAAAGGTAACATACTTGTCAGCCTTTTTGCTGTATACAGTGATCGTTACGCTTTCCGCGTGCTTTAACAGATCCTTATCAACCATCTTAACGATACGGAACGAATAGATATCTCTGCCGTGCTTATCCTTCTTGAAGTACTTGTGACCCTGAGGCTTGCCGTCATGTACCTTGTCCTTAGCGTCCTTCTCGTCAACTGTGTTTTGCTTGGATTCCTCAAGCTTCTGCTCAAACTCCTGCTTCTTCTCTTCGGGGAGAGTTTCGGGCTTGATCTCCTCCATCTCGGGCTCGGAAGCGTCGGACTTAGGCGTGAAGATGAAGTTGGAAACCATTATTCCGGTGCCCTGTACAACGAACTCGCACTGTTCCACAGCTGTTTCGTGGAGCATTTTGAGCGTATCCTTTGTTATAGGAACCTCCATTGTGCAGTTCTCGGAAACTAAGGCAGGCTCATCGTAAATATAAGCCCAGCCGCCTTGGTCAACAGGTACAGTCCAGTTGGACCATACCGGGCATACAACATGGTAATCGGGTTCATTTTCGGTAAGCTCTACGCTGAACTTCAGAGTACCCTCAACTTCGATTTTTGAAAGTAAAGACCAGCCTATTGTGTGAGTGCCTGTCCACTCGGCTGCCGAATTACCGATAACGGTTTCGTTATCGTCAATAACGATATCGTTAGGGGTCGAAAGCTGTGCCGGGATCGGATCTGTGCTTAATGTCAGATCGTATACATAAACCTCAACATAGGGGTCAATATAATTTGCCTCGATCTGGGGATTGATGTCAAGCATACCGCGGTATTTTCTTGTGATTACCTGCTCTTCTGTTGCGGCATTGAATATTAAGCCCTGGTTATAAACGCCGTCAGTTACACCTGCAACATTCAGCTTTGCGCTGTACCATGACTCAGCGCCGCTGCCAAGAACCATCTTTGTTCTCATGGAAACGGTCTGGACATTGCTCATGTCATAGCCGTCATTTTTAATGTACATCCAGCCGCCGTAGGACTCTGGGGGATTAGCGCCGCTGTTGTAGTAGAAATCGTTTTCGCCTATCTGTACCCACTGACCGATAACATTCGTGTAGTCGGCGTAGTCCTCGGTGGAGAACACAACGTCGCTTATTGTGATCTTTGTGCCGGGGTCAAGCTCCCACATATCAAAACGCAGTTGCTTCCAATCTCCGCCGTCATAGTTGAATATAAGCGCAAGGGACTCGCCGGTAGTTCTTTCAAAGAACGAACCTGTCTTGTTCTGGCTCCAATCAGCGCTGGTGAGGTTAAGACCCGCATATATTCTGCCGTCAACCGTTACCTTTGCGCTGACATACTTCACATTGGTGAGGTCAACATCGTTATAATACTCTGCGAGATTAATGCCGACACTCTCGTCCTCAAGTCTGCCGTCGCCGCTGTCCTTGTACTCAAATACACCCGCTTCGGGAATATACCACTCGTCGAATACGTTGGAGAAATCTCTTGCCTCTGTGGAGAAGGTGATGTTGCTAAGCTTTACAACGGTACCTGCTTCAAGGCTTTCTACCCAATAGTTTGCGTCGTTCCAATCCTTGCCGTAGGTATCTACATACAGAGTAGCGGAAGAGTCCGTAAGGGAAATGAACGTGCTGTCTTTTCCGTCGGTATCGTTGCTGACTGCCAGCCTCATGTTATCTGCTGTGCCTGTTACTTCAACATCGACAGATACATACTTAATGTCAGACCATGCGGTATCGGGGGTGAAACCATTGATGAAAACTTCTGAAGCGCCGGTTTCGCCTGCTACGAAGTACCATGCGCCGTCTTCCTCATACCATTCGCCGATTACAGCAGGCTCCTGCCAATCCTCCGTGGAGAACGTGATGTTGCTTGCAGTTAAATTGGTACCTGCGTCAACAATGACATTGTCGGAGATATTCCAGAACTGGAGTTCAAGCCAGCTTACATCTGCACCATTTGTTTCAATATAAACAGTGCTTGTGCCTCCGTCCTGCATCCATTTAGCGTCGCCGTTCCCCCATGAACCGTCAACAGTTGCGCCGATCACAGGAAACGCGGTATTGTCTGCCGTAACGTCAACGCTGACATACTTCACATCAGCCCACTCGATATCGGCAGGCTTCAGGGATAGCAGATCCA
>CAMEPN010000256.1 GCA_945931735.1 uncultured Clostridia bacterium | reverse complement strand
CGTTGACGGCAAGCTGACATTCGTGACCTGTGCAAAGGTCGGCACGGACGGCAAGGTTATTCTGTCCGGTGTTGCAGATAAGGGCGAATACGCCGTAATGCTCGGCGAGTTCAGCGACATTCTCGGCGATGTGAACAACGACGGCGTTATGAACGCTCTTGACGCTTCGGCAATACTCAAGGATATCGTTGGTCTGGAATCGGTAAAGAACCCGCTTATGGGCGACTTTAACGGCGATGGCGTGATGAACGCGATGGACGCATCTGCGATCCTGAAAACAATCATTGGTTTAGCGTGATCACAGCTGAATAACAGAATGGGCGTACAGAAATGTGCGCCCGTTTTATTGTATCCGCCAACCAATCCTGCGGCTATAAAAATAACATTAAAGGTGCTGCAATAACCATAAAGACCAACGAGGTCCCCCCCCATAGTCCTGGGACTTAGTGGAACAAGATGGGAGTTGATTGAACTGAGCAGGAGAATCGTCAGATTGAAGCAATTTACCCGGTGGTTTCTTCGATGGAATCGTGTTCAATTCACGCAAGGATAACAAAATCGTCACGAAATGCGTGTGTTCGGCGCTGGGCATAAACATGGAGGGTCAGAAAGAAATTCTCGGCACTTGGATCTCCGATAACGAGTCCGCAAGCTTCTACGCGAGCATCTGTGCAGACCTCAAAAACCGCGGCGTGTATGATATTTTCATTGCCTGCCACGATAACCTCACGGGGCTTTGTGATGCGATAAACTCGATTTTCCCGAAGACGAAAAATCAGCTCTGCATAGTCCACCAAATACGCAACATCTGAAAGTTCGTGCCGTATAAAGACCGCAAGGCAATCTGCGCTGATCTAAAGAAAATCTACGGCGCTGTAAATCTTGATGATGCTGAATTTGCCAATGGACTATGCCGGTGCGTGATTGGGGACTGGCTTACGCTCAGTTCATGATTTATTTCGAGGACAGATTTGCAGCCTGACGGCTGTCGAGGGCTCTGGTCTGTCGGTCAACCCCTCTGTCACTTCGTGCGTAAGGCGAAGCCGTCGCGTTGACACGTCTCCCCCACTAGGGGAGATCACCTCGAGCTCCCGGGGTTTATCCGCTGTAAGATACCGGTGAAGTATGAAAAGCAGCGAACTACTCCGCTGCTCTTCACCGTATATCTTGCAGCTGCGTCGGGTCGCTCTCCAGCGTTGCCCTGTATCGCTGCTTTTTAGTATTGGTACGTTTTTCGGGATTATTCGCGTTTACACAGTTTATTTTTCAGACCCTGCAATACACAGCAGCAGTTGTTCATCACATTGTTCCAAAAATGATGTAAATTATAACCTCAAGGATCGCCACGCAGCCCACAATAATAAAGATTTTCTCCTTAAGTGAAAACCCTGCGTTCGAGCTTTCAAAACTGCCTCGATTGACTGGACGCTCTTTCTTTTTCACTTGAGGTTTATTCTTAGTGCGGGAAGAATCATCCGCAGCAGGGATCGCAAAAGGTACTTTTTGCCTAGCCGGAGATGAGATCATCTGCTGATTGGCGGTGTTCAGAAATACAGTATCGCTCTCCGAATCGCTCTCGCTTTGTGTATAGAGTCCAGAAACAGTTCCAACGTTCTGATCGGGACTAGCGAAAAGACCTTTTACGTCTGAAGGAGCAGGTCCACCAAAGAACACTGTATGCATACTCCGATACATACACAGAAAGCTATCAGCTTATTATAGGCAGCGGAAATCAGCTTGATCCGGACAATATCGTGTATAGTGCATATCAAGGTCTCGGTTCTCGCCATAGCTGACGATGATATTCAGCAACCGCAGCTCGACAACTCGTATTTTTCCCTCATCGGTGTAAAAAATGAAAATGGTATCTCGCTCGATACTATTATTTCCGGTGATTTCTACAACTCAACGACCGGCTTCTATGAATCACTTGACAGCTACAACAAGCTTCACTATCAGACAGCATTGATCTGCGATGACAACACCGAATACAGCATGGATAAGCTGCTGCTTGACACCAGCAGCACCGCCGGCGTAAAGGTATACAACGCGGTCACCGGCGGTGTTGCCAAGCCAAACGAGGAGCTTCAATGGTTAGCGGAACCTCCGTTGGTTCGGGGTCGCCGTACGCATCGGTGTTTGCTGCGTCAAGCAGTTCCATGCATTTGAGGTTGATCTCGCCTGTTTTCATTACAAGTTCAAACAGCTCGTCCGGAGTCTTCTTTTCGCCGATAGCATACAAAGCCTCGTAGAAAAAATCGTTCACATCGCTGTCGGTTTTGCCTTAGAAAAGAATCAGTAACCATGTGTTTTTGGCATGGTTACCTTAGGTAAATAGCTTTCTCCTTATCATTTGCGACTACTTAACAGAGTTTGGTAAATGCACTCTAATTTCTCCAAGACCTCCTCTTTGACTTTAGTCCACCCGCTCTCATAATTCATCAGCGTATGCCGGCAGATACCGCCCCTCTCCGCAGCCTCCTGGATAGTCAGCCCGGCACGCAGTCGCATGACCCTCAACCGCTGACCATCAGACAGTCCGTCATCATTCTCAGCGCACAGTAGGGAATACCCCGGCTTCTTTCCACGAACAACTCTCACATAACCGCACCAGAATGCGGCATTTAGCATATCCAGAATTGTTTCCGCAGATGTGTTATAGCTAAGCCAATACCTTTGTCGTAGCTGTCGATTTTACGAATGGTGCTCTCAATAAGCTCACGAATACGCTTCAGAGTGAGGTTAAAAGAGTACACCGAGCTTTCCATTCGCTTCATCAAATTTATAGCCATAAGCCGGCGGATACCCTGCTCGCGGTTTGCCTGCGTAAAGCCAACGCTGACATTCTTGTTTCCGTAAATATCCTCATACTTAGCGATTTTGCTTTCGAGTATGTAATGAGATGGACGGTAAATATCAAGTTCGAGCTTGCATAGCTGGTCGAATATCTCGTTGTAGTTCACCGATTTTTTGAGGTCGGTGAGCGGCGGCGCAAGCGGGATAGGCTTTAAGCGCGTCGGGAAAGAGCCTATGTCGCTGGTGTCGTAGTATTTCTGAATATGCTTGCGTGAGCGAGCTATCGTGACAGAATCGAGCAGCTCAAAGAAATCAAAGCTTAGCATTTTCAGCAGGCTTTCGGTGGTGCGTTCGGCAGGCTCAAACCTGCTCCACGCATTGAATGCTTTCTGCGCGTCGCGGAATATATCGTCAATGGAGCGTGTTGTGTCTAGCTTGTCGTTGATGAGGTCGGAGTCGCCCTCGTATGCAAGCGCAAGCTGGTTTTTCAGGTCGTTGAATCGGTTGTTTACAGGCGTTGCGGAAAGCATAAGCACCTTTGTCTTGACGCCCTTGCGGATAACCTTGTTTAACAGCCGCTGATAGCGGTTTTCCTTTTCGTCCTCGTCATCGGATATTCTGCCGCCGTTGCGGAAGTTGTGGGACTCGTCTATTACCACAAGGTCATAGTTGCTCCAGTTCAGGCGGTCGAGGTCCAAGCCGTTTGATTTGCCGCTTGTGCGGTTAAGGTCGGTGTGATATAGTACATCATACCTCAGACGGTCGGCGGCGATGGGATTGTTGACATAGTTGTCCTTGTAGGTGTTCCAGTT
>CAMEPN010000255.1 GCA_945931735.1 uncultured Clostridia bacterium | reverse complement strand
TTTACCATAAAGTCGTCCGTCCCGAGCGTGAACGCTTTTCTGACGTCCTCGGAGGAATCCCGCGCGGTTATCACAAGAACCGGTACCTCGCTTCCAGACGAGCGTATCTCCTTAAGGAAGCCGTAGCCGTCAAGGACAGGCATCATAACATCGAGTATGATAAGGTCGATATGCTCGGTTTCGAGAACATTCAGCGCTTCCTCGCCGTTTGCGGCGGTAAAGGGCTTGTAGCCGTTTTTTTCGAGGGTGTATTCATAAAGGCGCCTGATATGCGCGTGGTCGTCTACAACTAATATATTGAACATTTGTCTAAAATTCGGTCAGACTTCCCAGCTTCCGAGGTATTTTTCCTGCTCGGGAGTGAGCTTGTCTATCTCAATGCCCCATGCGGCGAGCTTGCGCAGGGCTACCTTCTTGTCCACCTCGGCGGGAACATTCAGCGTCATATTGCCCTCGGAGGTGCCGAGTTTACCCTTGTTCACTGCGATATAATGCGCCGACAGAGCCTGTATCGCAAAGCTCATATCCATTATCTCGGCAGGGTGCCCGTCGCCCGCCGCAAGGTTCACCAGTCTGCCCTCGGCAATAACGAAAACAGTGTTCCCGTTCGCGAGCTTATAGCCCATGATATTGTTTCGGGCAAGATAGCTTTCCTGCGCGATCTCGCGGAGCTTCGCCATGTTTACCTCAACGTCGAAATGACCCGCGTTGCAGCATATCGCGCCATCCTTCATGTTGAGGAACGCTTCCTCGCCTATAACGTCCGCGCAGCCTGTCACGGTCACAAAGAAGTCGCCTATCTTCGCCGCCTCGCGCATGGGCATTACCTTGAAGCCGTCCATAACAGCCTCCATTGCCTTTATCGGGTCGACCTCGGTAACGATAACGTCGGCGCCAAGTCCCTTAGCGCGCATCGCAACGCCCTTGCCGCACCAGCCATAGCCCGCGACAACGACATTCTTGCCCGCAACGATAAGGTTAGTCGTGCGGTTGATACCGTCCCAAACCGACTGACCCGTGCCGTAGCGGTTGTCGAAAAGGTGCTTGCAGTCCGCGTCGTTTACGAGCACCATCGGGAACTTGAGCGCGCCCGCCTTGTCCATCGCCTTAAGGCGGATAATGCCCGTAGTCGTTTCCTCGCAGCCGCCGATAACGTTCGGGATAAGGTCGGGGCGCTCGTCGTGGATAAGGTGGACAAGGTCGCCGCCGTCGTCGATGATAATATTCGGCGCAGCCTCAATGACGCGAGAAATGTGGCGGTGGTACTCCTCGTCGGTTGCCGCGTGCCATGCGAAAACATTCAGCCCGTCATGCACGAGCGCCGCCGCAACGTCGTCCTGCGTGGACAGCGGGTTGCTTCCCGTTACATACATCTCGGCGCCGCCCGCCGCCAGCACCTTGCAGAGATACGCCGTCTTTGCCTCAAGGTGGACAGACAGCGCGACCCTCATTCCCGCGAAAGGCTTTTCCTCGGAAAATTCCTTTTCAATACCGTTGAGAAGCGGCATATTCCGCTTTACCCACGCGATTTTGCGTGCGCCGCTCTCCCAAAGGTTTTCATCTCTTATTTCACTTGCCATGGTTTTTTTTCTCCTTTATTTTGAATTAATGATGTACTGTAAATATTCCGCTTTTCGCTTTTCAGATATTCTCCGCGAGCAGTCCGCAGGCTATCCTTATCCCAGAGTTACCCGCGGGCTGCGTCATGAAATCATCGGTCATACGGTGGACGACGATAGGCTTTCCCGACACCTCGGAAACATTCGTCCGCCTTGTGAACACCTGTGACGAAGCCTTTCCGCCCTCGTCCGCGAAAAGCGACGGAAGATCTCCCGCGTGATAAGGGTGCCGCCCGCACTGCATATCCTCGCTGCAAACGCTGAAATGCTTTCCCGCGGCAGCAAAAGTATCTGCCCCCGTGACTGCGCAGCACGCCAGCCCGTCGTGGATATGAAATCCCAGCACCGAATCCGGCGGCAGCCCCTCAAGTTCGAACACCGCGTACATTCCCTCGGGAAGCCAGTACAGCTTCGCCGTTCCCTTTACGTCGGGATATGCCGCGCTGCCGCGTATCTGCGCAACGAGCGCGGGACGCTCCTGCTCGATAAACGCGTATTTACCCATTTCCTGCATATACAACACCTCACTTCGGTTAAGTATATGCATCAGGGCTTGCCAGTTTTTACTGCTGTGCCTTTTTTCTTATGAACAGTATCCCGAGCGTGTCCTCGCCGCAATGGCACGCGACCGTACAGCCCGCGTCAGTAACCGCTATCTCGCCGAAATTACGGTACTTCTTTATCTCCGCAGCCGCGAGGTCGGTGTTCTCGCGTGAGGTTGTGTGCGTGATGAAGATCAAGTCGTCCTCCGGCTCAACGGCGGTCAGCCTGTCCTTAACATAGTCGCATATCGTCTTTTCGATGCTGCCGCGGTATTTCTTCGTGACCTTCATTTTGCCGTCGATAACATCTATGCAGGGCTTCAGCTTAAGCAGATTTGCCCCCAGCGCAGCTATGGTAGAGCAGCGCCCGCCCTTGTGGAGATATTCCACATTTGCGACAAAGAAGCTCGCGTCGACGCGGGGGATAATGTCCGCGAGCCTTTCGCATATCTCGTCGGCGGAAAGCCCCTGGCTTGCAAGCTTCGCGGCGGACACCGCGACAAGCCCCTCGCCCGTGGAAAGATTTCTGGAATCCACCACTCGTACATTCGGAAACTCCTCCGCCGCAATGCAGGCGTTCTGATAGCAGCTCGAAAACTCCGAGCTTATCGTGATGATAACAAGCTCGTCGTACCCGACAAGCTGCTCCGTGAAGAAGCGAGTAAAATCGTCGACGTTCACCGCGCTTGTCGAGCAGAGCTTTCCCGTAGAGCGATAATACGCAAAAACGTCCTTCTGAGATATCTCGGCGCCGTCCTTGAGCGTGCTGTCGCCCTTTGTTACATAAAGCGGTACAACGCTTATCCCGTACCTTTCCTTAAGCTCCTCGGAAAGGTCGCAGACGCTGTCCGCGCAGACCTTGACCTTAGACATATTCAGTTCCCCTTTTCCTTTATCATGCCTGCGCGGCGAGCGACTCGAGCAGCCTTTCAAGCTGTTCCTCAAGACAGCTGTGGAACAGCGTGAAGAGGATATCTGCGCTCCCGAGCAGGAAAACGTTCTTGTTTGTTATCGCGGCAAGCGCGGGGACATAGGAATAAATATACCCCTTGAACCACTCCGCGTCGTATGCGGGGACGGATCTTCCCTGCTTAACCATGCGGCGTATCTCCTCAAAATCGTCCGTAATGACGTTCTCGTAATTCGCCGCGCCCTTTGCTACCACCATATCGTATATCGTGCGTATCTGCTTGTCGTTAAGGCTGCCGCCCTTTGTTTTGACGTTTTTAAGCTCGGGCAGCCTTACCGCAAAGGAATAGACCATAAGCGACAGTACGCGCTCGTACTCCGGAGAGTTCATCTCCTTACAGCGCTCCTTGTCGAGCTTTATTCCCGTGTTAAAAAGGCTGGTCGTGTTGGTGACATCGTTCAGCGATATTCTGAAGATATCCTTTATATTTATGTTATAGAAATCCTTGTCCGCGATCATGTAGATATACTTGACGGCGT
>CAMEPN010000254.1 GCA_945931735.1 uncultured Clostridia bacterium | reverse complement strand
TTATACCACTTTTGCGCTTTCTAGTCTACTAGTTTTGTGCGGTATTGCCTTAGTATTGTTAAGCATAAAAATCAACTCCTTCTCGGTTTATTTATTCCCATGTTCGCCCCGAAAAGCTGCCCTCCACAGAGGTATATTATACCGTTGTGAGGAGGTGATCAGATGAAGGAATAACTTCACAGACGCTCGTAACCATTATCGAAGCCGGTGTCGTTGCAATCGCAGGGATAATCGGCATGGTGAGCGAGTGTCGCAAAGACGAGAAGCGCAACCAGCTTCAACAGAAAATCGACGACGCGGAACGCGAACTCAAACGGTTAGACAGCACGGATTTCCGGCTGAAATAACGGTTTATTTTGGTTTATCGCGGACTCGATTTTCGCAGCAAAACCTGCCCCGTTATTGTGATGAAAATTCACGGTGACGGGGATTTTGTTTTGCCAAACAAACCGCATAACAAAGCCACTTTGGAGGTGACAGAAATGTTCAACAACCCACGTTATTGCACCAGAGGAATAAGCGAAACAGTACCCCTGTTAACGCAAATCATTCTTTGGAACCTAATCGACAGCATGGAGGTTGATGAAAAAGACTACTTACAGGTTTTCAAACTCACAACCTCAACCGACAGCAAAACCCAGCACGTTACCCACACTCAGGAGCAACCGCCCTACGAGCGCACGCTCGAATTTCGCACGGACAACCCCATCACGGCAAAGATCTTCGTCATCGACGACGAAACCCACACCACTATGCTTTTGGCAGAAGAATACTAATTACAGGAGGAACACACCATGGACAACAAGGAAAACACCCGCCTCGTTTGCAGCTGCTGCGGCGCGGAACTCGACACCGAGGACTACTATGAAATGCAGGGCGAGTTGCTTTGCCCCGATTGCTACCACAACGAAACTGTTGCCTGCGAACACTGCGGCGAGAGAATCTGGCTTGACGACAACGCAGGCTCGGACAACATGCCGCTCTGCCAGCGTTGCTACGATGACTATTATACCACCTGTGAATGCTGTGGGCGCATTATTCATCGTGATTACGCCAACTACGACGATGATGACGATTATCCCTACTGCGACAGGTGCTATGAAGAACGCTGCCAGAGTTCCATTCACGAGTATAGCTACAAGCCCGACCCGATTTTCTATGGCGACAGCAAGCGCTATTACGGCGTGGAACTTGAAATCGATGAGGGCGGCAAGGACAGCGACCATGCTGATACGCTTCTGGGTATCGGCAACCGGCTTGCGGAGCATATCTACATCAAGTCGGACGGCTCACTTAATGACGGCATGGAGATTGTAACGCACCCCATGACCCTGCACTACCACAAAAATAAAATGCCCTGGGCAGAGCTAATGGAGTCGGCAATTCATATGTACTACCGTAGCCACAAAACCAGTACCTGTGGACTTCACATCCATGTCAACAGAACTGCCTTCGGCAACACCCGGGAAGCGCAAGACGAATGCATTTCCCGGGTGCTTTACTTTGTGGAGCACCACTGGAACGAACTACTCAAATTCAGCCGCCGCACTGAATACCAGATGAACCGCTGGGCAGCAAGATACGGCTATAAAAACAACCCCAAGGAAATCATGGAAGATGCTAAGAAAGGCGCTAATGGACGGTACGCCTGCGTGAATATCACGAACTGGAGCACCATTGAATTCCGTATGTTCCGAGGCACGCTTAAGTATAACACGCTCATCGCAACGCTGGAGTTGGTTGACGCAATCTGTGATATAGCGCTGACATACACAGACAGCGAGATTTCCAAAATCAGTTGGACGGATTTTGTCAGCGGTCTTGACGAAGAAACCTGCTCCGAACTTATCACCTACTTAAAGGAGCGACAGCTATATGTAAACGCACCGATTGAAACAAAGGAGGACAACTGATATGTGCGCAATTTTCGGCTTAATCGACTATAACCACACTCTCAACGCTAAACAGCGCGAGAAGGTCTTGCGTGTACTTTCGCAGGAGTGTGAGGAGCGCGGAACTGATGCTACTGGTTTCGCGTATAACTCCCGTGGCAAGCTCACAATCTTCAAGCGCCCGTTTGCCGCTCACAATGTTCACCTGAAACTGCGTGATGATGCGAATGTTATCATGGGTCACACCCGTATGGCAACGCAGGGAAACAAACTTGACAACCGCAACAACCACCCGTTCCCCGGCAAAGTCGGAAACACAAATTTCGCCCTTGCCCACAACGGCGTACTCCACAACGACCTAACGCTCCGCGCCCAGATGAAGCTCCCGAACACGCCTATTAAGACCGACAGCTACATAGCTGTGCAACTCCTCGAACAGCAGAAAACCCTCGACATGAAAGCCATCGGAGAGATGGCTGAACTTGTCGAGGGCTCTTTTGTGTTTACCATTTTGGACGAGCAAAACAATATGTACTTCGCCAAGGGCGACAATCCGCTTGCACTATACCACTATGAGAAATACGGTTTCTACGTTTATGCCAGCACGGAGTCAATTCTTGACCGCGCACTTGCCGAACTAGGTATACTCAGATTCGACCATACCGAGATTGACACCAACTGCGGCGATATAATCAAGATTGACAGCAATGGCGCAATGGATCGAGGTTTGTTCGATACATCAAATCTGTACGCTTTCGATTACCGCTTTCTCCGCAGCAGCTATTGGGATTATCCCGACCCCGGCGAACATGAACCGCAGGACGTAAAGCAACTCAAAGACTTTGCCGCCAGTATCGGTATTTCCAGAGAGGACATAGACCTGCTTCTGTGCTACGGCTATTTCGTTGAGGAAATCGAGGAACTGCTCTACCACCCCGGAGATTTTGAGCAGGCTCTTGCAGAGATCCTTGACGAGTGCGCCTTTGACTATTGTGGTGAGTTCTGATGAAGAATTTCGTATTCGGATATGCTCGTGTTTCAACCGAACAGCAGAACCTCGATAGGCAAATTGATATGCTCGAAAAGTACGGCGTGGACTATCTGTACAACGAGAAAATGACAGGAACAAAGCGAAACCGTCCTGAGCTTGAAAAACTGTTGGAGCGGCTTACAGAGGGGGATACGGTTGTTGTGGAATCTCTCTCCCGCCTCGGCAGAAGCACCAAAGACCTCATTTGGCTGATGGAAACCTTCAATGCAAAAGGCGTGAACCTTGTTTCGCTCAAAGAGTCAATCGACACCACAACCAGCACTGGCAAGCTGCTTTTCACGCTGATGTCTGCGCTGGCGCAGTTTGAGCGCGATGTCCTTGCCGACAGAACGCGCGAGGGGCTTGCCGCCGCTCGTGCCAGGGGAAGAAAAGGCGGACGGCGACCCGTTGATAAGGAAGCCGTCCGCAAGGCTGTGAAGCTTTACAAGACCAAGCAGTACACTGTGAGCGAGATAACTGAGTTGACGGGTGTGCGAAAAACAACGCTGTACAAAAATCTGCATGAGTAGCAGAGGAAAATGAGCTTGCTGCACGGCAGGCTTATTTTTTTATTTTGACATAGACTGGTTGAATTTTGCTTCAAAATATGATATAATATAATAAATATTGATTTCTTTTCGGCAGAAATATGTGCAAAACCGATAAAAAGATATCAATTGCGCATAATTGTGTCGTAAT
>CAMEPN010000253.1 GCA_945931735.1 uncultured Clostridia bacterium | reverse complement strand
GCCGTTGTCGGACAGCGTGTTTTTAAGCAGAAAGTCCACCGAGCAGCCGTCGGCGGTGAAATCATTCAGAAATTCGGAAAGCTTGGCGAACGCCTCCGCGCCGTAGAAATCGTCTGCGTTAATTACCGCAAATGGACCGTCGATAACGTCCTTGCAGCAGTACAGCGCCTGCGCAGTCCCCCACGGCTTTGTCCTTGTCGTGAAGTCCGCCGCGCGGCAGGGAAGCTTGTCGGGCGACTGAAAAACATACTCGGTCTTTATCTTCTCGGAAACACGGTCGCCGATCGTACGCTTGAAAAGCTCCTCGATATCATGCCGTATTATGAAAACCACCCTGTCAAACCCTGCGCGCACCGCGTCAAAAACAGAGTAGTCGATAAGCAGTTCGCCCTTCGGACCGAGCGGCTCAAGCTGCTTTATGCGGTCGCCGAAGCGAGTACCCATGCCTGCCGCCAATACTACGAGTGTAAGTCCTGCCATTATTTATACGCTCCTTTATTTAAGTATATATCTGATGTCCTTTACAATTACCCCTCCGACCTCGCAGAGGAGCACGTCCTCCGTTTCGGCAAAACAATTTTTTTCGTAAAATCTTCGTGCGCGCGTGTTGCTGTCGAGCACCCAAAGATATATCCCGACAAATCCAAGCCCGCTCAGCCATTCCACCGAATGCCTCAGCAGCGCGGTGCCGCAGCCCTGCCCCCAGTATTCGGGCAGGACGTAAAGCGTGTGAACCTCGCCCAAGCCGCTCATTTTCTCATCGGCTGCGGGGCGCGCGTTGGTATGACCGACGATGATACCGCCGTCGGTCATCACAATGCTCCCTGCGGAGCCGACGAACGACCTTTCCCATTTGTCCTCGGGCAGGCTGTCAAGATACTCCTGTGGAAGAAGCCCCTTATAGCCCTCCCGCCAGCTCTTAACATACAGCCGCGACACCTCTGCGGCGTCCCCCGCTCTCATCGGGCGAATTTCCATTTCGGCTTACTTAAGCCCCGCGATAGACTCGTTTATCTTCGCGAGCTTTTCCTCCGCCTTGGCGAGCTTTGCGCGCTCGTTTTCGATCTGCTGCGCGGGCGCCTTGGACAGGAAGCCCTGATTGTTCAGTTTGCCCGAGAGGAACTGGATATCCTTCTCCGCCGCCTTCTTTTCCTTTTCAAGGCGCGCAAGCTCCTTCTCCTTGTCGACAAGCTCGCCCATGGGCATGAATACGCGCGCGCTGTCGGTAACGACCGTTACCATTCCGTCGGTTGCCTCAACCTTTTCGGAAACAACGAACTCGCCCGCTCCCGCAAGCTTCTCGAAGAACGAGCGGCAGCCGCTGAACAACTCGGTGTACTGTGTTTCGACGTGCATCGTGACCTTCTTTGACGGGGGAACATTCAGCTCGTTGCGCTGAACGCGTATCGCCTTTATCGCGTTGACAACGCGTGAAAATTCCTCCTGCTCCGCCGCGAAATTCAGCTTCTCGTCGTACTCGCACCACTTCGCGATCATTATGCTCTCGCTCTCGCCGTTGGGCATCGACTGCCATATCTCCTCAGTGATGAACGGCATAAACGGGTGCAGCAGCTTCAATACTCCGCGCATAACGTAAACAAGAACGTTCTGCGCCGCAAGAGCGGTGTCGCCGCCCGCAGCTATCCTCGGCTTTGTAAGCTCGATATACCAGTCGCAGTAAACGTCCCAAATGAAGTCGGTCAGATTCTGTACCGCGATACCAAGCTCATATGCCTCAAGGTTTGAGGTGACATTCTTTACTACATCGTTGTAAAGGCTCAGCACCCACTTATCCTCTATGGGCAGCTCCTCGGGCAGGACAGGCTCGGTGAAGTCCTCGGGCAGATTCATCAGAATATAGCGCGAAGCGTTCCACAGCTTGTTCGCAAAGTTGCGGGAGTTGGTTACCTTTGTTTCAGTCCAGCGCATATCGTTTCCGGGCGCGTTGCCTGTAACAAGGGTAAGACGAAGCGCGTCCGCGCCGTATTTGTCGATTATCTCAAGCGGATCAACGCCGTTTCCGAGCGACTTGGACATCTTTTTGCCATGCTCGTCGCGTACAAGTCCGTGGATAAGGACGTCGCTGAACGGCTTCTGACCGGTGTGCTCAAGTCCGCTGAATATCATGCGGGCAACCCAGAACGGGATAATGTCGTAGCCCGTTACAAGGGTCTGTGTGGGGTAGAAATATTCAAGCTCCTCCGTCTTTTCGGGCCAGCCGAGCGTGGAGAACGGCCACAGAGCCGACGAGAACCATGTGTCAAGTGTGTCCTCGTCCTGCTTCATCGGCGCGCCGCACTTCGGGCATACCGAAATGCCGTCAAGCGTTATCTCGGTGTGACCGCATTCCTTATTCTGACAGTAATATGCAGGGATACGGTGCCCCCACCAAAGCTGGCGCGAAATGCACCAGTCGCGGATATTCTCCATCCAGTAGAGATAGCTGTTCTCGAAGCGCTTGGGTATATAGCGCAGCTCGCCGCTCTTTACTACGTCGATAGCGGGCTGTGCCAGCTTCTTCATTGAAACGAACCACTGATAGCTTGCCCTCGGCTCGACTGTCGTGCCGCAGCGCTGGCAGCAGCCTACGTTGTGCTTGTGCGGCTCTACCTTAACGAGCAGACCAAGCTTGTCAAGATCCTCGACCATCGCTTTTCTAGCCTCGTATCTGTCCATGCCCGCGTACTTGCCGCCTACGTCCTCGCGGATAGTCGCATCGTCGTTCATCATATGGATAAGCGGCAGGTCGTGGCGCTTTCCTACCTCAAAGTCGTTGGGGTCGTGAGCGGGAGTGATTTTAACGCAGCCCGTTCCGAACTTCATGTCAACATAATCGTCCGCGATAACGGGAATTTCCCTGTCGGTCAGCGGGAGCTTCAGCATTTTCCCGACAACGCCGGTGTAGCGCTCGTCCTTCGGGTTTACCGCAACGGCGGAGTCGCCGAGCAGCGTTTCGGGGCGGGTCGTCGCTATCTCGAGATAGCCGCTGCCGTCCGCAAACGGGTAATTGATGTGCCAGAAAAATCCGTCCTGCTCCTGGTATTCGCACTCTATATCGGAAATGGAGGTCTTGCAGTTGGGGCACCAGTTGATTATCCGCTCGCCGTGGTAGATCAGCCCCTTGTTGTAAAGGTCCATGAACACCTTCTGTACCGCCTTGGAGCAGCCCTCGTCCATGGTGAAGCGCTCGCGCTCCCAGTCGCAGGAGGTGCCGAGCTTTCTGAGCTGGGTTACGATGCGCCCGCCGTATTCCTTCTTCCATTCCCACGCGCGCTCAAGGAATCCGTCGCGGCCTACGTCGTCCTTGGTAAGCCCCTCTTCCTTCATCTTGTTGACTATCTTTGCCTCGGTGGCAATGGACGCATGGTCGGTGCCGGGCAGCCACAGCGCGGAGTAGCCCTGCATTCTTCTCCAGCGGATAAGGATATCCTGAAGCGTGTTGTCCAGCGCGTGACCCATGTGAAGCTGTCCTGTGATGTTGGGCGGGGGCATTACGATGGTGTATGGCTTTTTCTTCGGGTCAACCTCCGCGTGGAAGTAGCCCTTCTCCTCCCAGTTTTTATAGATACGCTCCTCAAACTCTTTGGGGGCGTAGGTCTTTGCGAGTTCTTTCATGACTGCAATTCCTTTCGTCTTG
>CAMEPN010000252.1 GCA_945931735.1 uncultured Clostridia bacterium | reverse complement strand
GAAGGAGTCCTCCTCGTCGCGCGCTTCAAACAGCTCGACGAGCTTCTGCATTTCCTCCTCGGTGAGGGAAATGCCCTTGCTCATGCGGGTGTGGTCGGGCGACCAGTCGCGGATATCGTACTTAGGCTCGCGCTCGTTCCAGCTTACGAGGTTAAGCTCGCGGGTCCAGCCGCGCGCCGTTTCGGAAATAACGCCAAGCTCCTTTGTGATCTCAAATGTAATGTCTGCCATGTCAGTTCTCCTTTACTTCTTCGGGAGCATTTTCCTCCGCGGCTTTCGCGCGGCGTTTAGGCTCCTTTTTCTTTTTGATCTTTGTGCTGTCCGCAACGACAATGCCGTCGTAGACCGCGTAGTATTTTGGCGGGATCAGCTTGTTGAGATGAAGCTTTCCGAAAAACCAGCCCTTGAAGGTCAGCTTTTCAAATATCCCGTTAAGATATGTGTTTATGTGGTTGCGGTCGGTCTTGTCGGTTATGAGGAAATCCCGCAGGCTCGACGGCGGCTCGTATGTCACCACGAAATCAACGCTGTTTCCCGCTTTCTCGAGATTTTCCAGCCCCTCCGAAAGCTCCTCCTCGGTCGGTATTTCCCTCTGCCACCAGTTCTGACCCTCGACGAGGTCGTAGGTATCGTCGCTCTGCCCGCCGCCGAACGTGAACACCGTCTTTTCCGCTATCTCGTAGACCTGTCCGCGCATTAGCTGTCGCAGCCGCCCGCTTATCTGCCGCGTTTTCCCGCCGCACCAATCGCTTACCTCGTATTCCTCGAGCAGGTCGTAGTTTTCGTGGGAGCCTTCCACGAACAGGACGTTATATGGGAGCTTTCCGATTTTCTTGAGGAGCTTTTTTTCTTTCTTGCTCCCGTCCCATATAAATCCGAAATCTCCGCAGACTATCAGCGCGTCCTGCTTGCGCAGCTTTCGCAGCGCGGGATTTTTGAAACGCGAAAAGTCCGCGTGAATATCGCCGGTTATATAGATCATCGAAAACCTCCGCCCGCCGCTGCCTCGCAGACCGGCAAATAATTAAAATTCGGTTACAATTTGCGAAAAACCCTTTACAATTGCCTGTCGGATTTGCTATAATAGAAAATGTAAAGAATTTATCGCGGGATTTACACCACCTTTAATATAATAACCTAAAAAAGGGGATTTGTCTATATGCAAAAAATAAAAAAATTTGCCTTATTTACATCAATTATTTTACTATTTTCGGTAATAGGGGCTTCGCTGCCGAGTTTTGCCGCTTTTTCTCCGAATTTTGATGTGTACAGCGAGGGCGTTTACATGGTAAACACCGACACAGACATTGTCCTTATGTCGAAAAACGCCGATAAAAAGATGTATCCCGCTTCCACGACGAAAATAATGACCTGCCTTGTTAGCCTTGCGAATATCAAGGATTTCAATGCTATCGTGAAGGTGCCTTACGACTGCTTCAACGAGTTCAACGAGGACAACCCGAATTTCATCGGACCGTCGGGCGGCGGAATTGACCCGCTTCAGGATAATCTTACCTATAACGACGTGCTGTATTCCATGATGATAGCCAGCGCATGCGAATCTGCGAATATTCTTGCGTACAATGTCGGCGGCGGGAGCATTGCGAATTTCGTTCAGATGATGAACGACACAGCCGCGCAGATAGGCTGCAAGAACACCCATTTCTCCAACCCCCACGGACTTTTTGCCGAGGACAATTACTCTACCCCGTATGATATGTACCTCATCACAAAATACGCGATGGATCACTACCCCGCGTTCATGAAGATATGCAACACATATTCCTACGATATGCCCGCGAACAAATCCAACCCGAGCGGCTACACACTTACGCACACCAACAAGATGATGCAGTCCACGAGCAGCTATTATTACGAGGGAGTATCGGGCATCAAGACCGGCTCGATAGATAAGTATTACTATAAAACAGAGGACGGAAGCTGGAGCTGGAATAATTACGAATACGGCAGCCGCGCGCTCGTCACCTCTGCTCAGCGCAACGGTTACACATATCTCATAGTAACAATGGGCGCGCCGTACTGCAACGACGACGGAACGGCGACCGAAACGCTGTATAATTTCACCGACCACATCAACCTGTACAACTGGGCATTTGATGAGTTTGAATACACCCTTGTTATCGGCAAAAATCAGCAGATAATGCAGGCGGACGTTGAAAAGGGGTATGAGTCCGACAGAGTGGGAATAATTGCCACCGAGGATTATTACACGCTCCTGCCGAAATCGCTGGATATATCCACGATACAGCAGATAAAGCCGACGCTTAAGCCTATCGAAGCGCCCGTGCAAAAGGGAATGCTCGTCGGCAAGCTGGAGCTGAAGCTCAACGGCGAAACGCTCACCAAGCTTAAACTCGTCACCGAGCGCGGAATTGAGCTTGACATGGCAGAATATTACAAGGAAAAGATTGGCAACATCATAAGTATGCCGCAGTTTATTGCGATAGCCGTGCTGCTCGGCGTGTTAATTATCATGCTTGCAGTCACGCGCCTGCTTCGTACGCAGTACTACCGCGCATATGCCGAGCGCAACCGCCGCCGCAAGAATATCCAGATGGCTCCTAGACAGGGTACGAACCGCAGCGGCACTAATCGCACAGGCACGAACAGGCGGAGATAACGCATGAATATAAATTTCATTGCCATGGGCAAAATAAAGGAAGCGTGGTACCGCGACGCCTGCGCGGAATATCTCAAGCGCATGGGCGCGTTTGCGCAGGCAAAGGTATTCGAGCCTGCTCCCGTCGACCTCCCGAAGGAGCCGTCCGACGCGCAGATACGAAAGGCGCTCGAGCAGGAGGCGGCTCGGATAAGCGAGTGCATTCGCCCCGGCTCTTACACGGTCGCAATGTGTATCGAGGGCAAGACCATGTCCAGCGAGAAGCTCTCCGAAGCGCTCGCAGAGCTTGGCAGCAGGGGGATAAGCACGGTGAATTTCGTTGTGGGAAGCTCGTTCGGGCTTTCCGAGCAGTTCAAGAAAACCGCCGACCTGCGTATGTCGATGTCCCCGATGACTTTTCCGCATTCGCTGGCGCGGGTCATGCTTTACGAGCAGGTTTACCGCGCGTTCTCGATAATCAATAACTCAAAATATCATAAATAACGCATTTTTTTCGGGAAAACACTTGTTTTTTGGCGGAAAATGTGCTAAAATAAACTGTAACTTTTATACACCGCACAGGGCTTGACACGTTTTGTGCGGTTTTGACTGCAATAAATAAGGTGGTGGGAATATGAACGCCGACGGGCACAGTCGATGTAGGCTGAAATACAAAGCTGAGAAAGCTGCTGCGGCGTTTGTATCCGCAGCGGGTTTCTTTGCATAAGTGTCACCTCTTAAAAACCTTGTTTGAGCGAAAATGAGCATAGCGCACCGCCTGCTTCGCGAGTTATCGGCTTGAAAACGCTTCGCTGCCGCCGATAACCTATCCTCCTTGTAAGGCATACAGCCTTACTTCGTCGGCTTTCCTTGCATTCGGCGCCCTCTGCACATTTTCACTTTTCAAACCGGTTTTTAGAGGTTTCCATGAAAAAATGCAAAGGAGTGACCTTGTTTGGTTAAATATTACAGAAGCATAGAGGGCAAGCTCTGTGAGATAGAAAAGCCCGAGCCGGGAAGCTGGATATCCG
>CAMEPN010000251.1 GCA_945931735.1 uncultured Clostridia bacterium | reverse complement strand
CTGCGCGGTGATCTTCAGAAAAAGGCTCGCCGCGCTTGTGAAGCGGCTTTGGGGGCATTTTCCCGGGAAAGCCGCCGTTGTCGCCGTTTGCTTGCTCGTGTTGTTTTTCGCGGGGACATCGGTTTTCTTTTCAGTTAACATGGCATATTACGCCGAAAGACCCGCTGAGCGCACCGAATGCGTGCTTGTCCTCGGGTGTCAGGTCGTCGGGGAAAATCCGAGCCAAATGCTTACGGACAGGCTTGACGCCGCGCTTGAGGTGCTAGAAGCCGAGCCGAAGGCGGTTTGCATTGTTTCTGGCGGAAAGGGCGCAAACGAGAGCGTTTCCGAGGCGGAGGCAATGCGCAGATATCTTTCGGAGCGCGGTGTTCCCGAGGAGAGGATAATAATGGAGGACGGTTCGTTTTCCACGGCGGAGAATTTCCGCAATTCCGCCGAGATACTGCGCGGGCTTGGTATCGAAAGCAATATCACCGTCGTTACGAGCGATTTCCACCAATACCGCGCGCATATCTACGCCGAGCGCGAGGGCTTAAGCGTATCTCATCATTCCGCGAGGACAGGCGTTAGGGTGTTTTTAAATCATATCATACGGGAGTATTGCGCGCTTGCCGCGGCATTCGCGGGCTATTGATATTACGGAAAAATCATCACCTAAAACCGCCCTGCCGCATACAATGCAGCAGGGTAAGATCCACAGCCGTGCCGACGGTGGCGCGCTGTGCAGCTCCGCGGCGCGTCCGCGAACAGCCCGAGGCGTACAGCGGCTGTTTGAATATACCCGAAAGCGGGCTGTGTTTTTCGCAGCCCGCTTTGATTATATTTCAGCTATTTCAGCGCGTTCACAAGCTGCTTGAAATGCCTGCCGCGCTCCTCAAAATTCTTGTAAAATCCGTAGCTCGCCGAAGCGGGGGAGAGCAGGACGCGCTTTTTCGCGCAGGCGTGAGCCGCCGCGACAGCCTCCTCCATGTCCTTTGCATGGACAACGTGTACGTCGGGATTTGTGATGAGCTTTCCGATACGCCTGCCGCTGTCGGGAAGGAGGATAACGTTTGCGACCTCGCCCGTGTTCAGAAAATCGCCGAGCAGGCTGTATGAAATGCCCCTGTCCATTCCGCCGAGGATAATGCAGTCCGTTCCGTCGAACGCGCGCACTGCCGCGACCGCCGCCTCGGGAATGGTGCATATGCTGTCGTTGATGTACTCCACGCCGTCTATGTCCGCGACGTGCTCAAGGCGGTGCTCAAGCCCCTTGAAATCCGGCAGCGCTTCAAGGCACCTGTCAAGCTCGGCGCCCGCGCTCACCGCCGCCGCGAGAGCGACCGCGATGTTGTAGCGGTTGTGCTTTCCGAGCAGTCGGGTGCTTATTTTTTCCTCGGGGATATCCGTCCCGAAAAGCCGAATGCTCCGTCCATCCGTCCAAATATCCGCAGGCACGCCGAAGCCCGCCGTGACGAGCTTTCCGCCGTGTTCGAGCGGAAGCAGCTCCGTGTTTGCGATGACAGTATCCTCCGCATTCTGAAAGCGGCATATGTTCCGCTTGGCATCCGCGTAGGCGTTGAAATCAACATAGTGGTCGAGGTGCTCGGGATGAATGTTCTGCAGGACGGCGATGTCGGGAGAATGCCGCGCATACTCGTGCTGTTTGCAGCTCATCTCGCACACGGCGAACGTGTCCCCGTCCATTTCCTCCAGCCTTTCCAAAGGCGGCACGCCGATGTTCCCGATAAGCATTGACTTCATTCCGCAGGCAGTGAGAAAGTGGTGTATGAGGGAGGAAGTGGTGGATTTTCCCTTGGTGCCGGTTATCCCGATGATACGGCAGGGCTTCATCCGAAGCAGAAGCTCCGTCTGGGTGAGTATTTTCGCCTTTGCCGCCGCGTCGAGCTTATCCTTAATAATAACGCCGGGCGACTGCAATATCAAGTCGTACTCCGCGCATTTTTCGAGGTAATCGCCGCCGTTTATCAGCGTCACGCCCTCGATATCCAGCGGGTTCATGTCCGCGACTGCAATTTCCGCGCAGACATTCAGCCTGTGGAGAATGTCAAGCCATATCCTGCCCTCGCGCCCGAAGCCGAGAATAACGCAGCGTTTTCCCTCAAAAACGGGGATAAGCCTTTCAATGTTCATTTGCTGCCTCCTTGCCCTCTATCAGCGGCAGGAATTTTTCGGGGACGAAGTTGTTCCTGTCGAAATATCCGCCGAGGTCTTTTGCCTTGTAGTCGGGGAAATGCTCTCTGAACCGCCCGAGCAGCGGCGGGAGATGTCCCTCGCGCCTGTCGCACGCCATTTTGAGCGAAAGGCGCACCTCCTCCTTTGTCCCGACGCACTCGAACGGCTTATCCGTGCCGTCCAGCATCAGCCCGTCGAGCATGGGCGCAAGCTCCTCCTTTTCAAGCATATTGCAGCCGAAAATTTTTGTCAGAGTGTCGTCGTCGAGGAACGCCGCGAGCAGGATATACACATACAGACACTTTGCGCATTTGCCGCACCATGTGTTGTTCTTTGAGCCGAGGTTGCAGCTTTGGAACACGCCGAAATACTGAGGATATTTAACGAACTCGCGCGCTATCTGCCATTCGCTCCACGGGCGCAGCAGGCTGAAATATTCCGGCGCGCCGCTGCCGAAGCTGTGGGCGCAGTATTTGCGGAAATCACGCTCAAATTCGGTGGATTTGCTGTACTGGTGGTTTATCTGAGTGCCCTCGACATACGCCTCGTTAGCGCTGCTCTCGTTGGAAAGCGCAATGTATCGCAGATTATTCAGGCAGGCGAAAAGCTCCGCCGAAAACGCGACAACTGCTGAGAACGGAGTATGTCCGTTGAGGTAGCCTTCGCTGTTGAGGGTGAGCAGCGTTTGGTCTATCGTGCGCCTTACGCCTATCACTTTCGAGCTGTCAAATCCCGCAGCCGATGCGCAGCCGAGAGTTGCGCCGCGCGGATTGATAATATACGGGTAAATATCCTCGTCCGTTTTTTTGAGCAGTTCAAGGGATACAACGCTGTCCTTGCCCCCGCCGACGGGGACGAGCACGCCGCGCAGCGTGTTTTCATTCGCGGGCAGCTTTTCGGGCAGCGGCGCGGATATCTCCATGAAATCGTTGAAGTCGGGCTTGATATCGTTGCGGTAGAAAAACTCGCCCAGCCCGTTGAAATAAAGCTTCTTCCACCAGCCTATCTCCCATTCGTCCAGCCCGCCGCAGCGCACCTCTACCTGCGGACAGCACATACATTTCCAGTAAGAAACGAGTTCCGCCATGCCGAGGGAGAACGCTATCCGCTCCGCAAGGGCATGGTCATAGCTTCCCTCGGTGAGCGAGCTGTCAAATTCCCAGCGGGGGCGAAAATAATATTCATCGTCTATGCTGAACTCATATTCGATAAAGTCCGCGCCGAATTGATAGCCGTGGTAAATAAAGGTTTTCCGCTCGGCACGGAGGTCTGTGTATAAACTCATAATCTGCCTTTCATCAGAGACTGTCGGGATTTATTTATCATTCATGCTGTCCGGCATAAATGAGCGGAGAAACGAGTGGGTTTCATGCCTTTTGCCCAGTTCGTATTTCTTGACGAATTGGTCGATGCTGTTCTCATCTTTGCGGTCAAATGTGTCGGAGCATTCGATAAGCTCCCATTTTTCGTTCAGCGTG
>CAMEPN010000250.1 GCA_945931735.1 uncultured Clostridia bacterium | reverse complement strand
CCTGCTTAAATGACAGACGCTTTATAAAATACAGACATAAGACTCCTGTATTCGCTTTAGCAAAGCCGAATACAGGGGATCTTTTCTGCCGTCTTATATGATGTGTCGATTGAACATTGCATATTTTGACCTTTTATTTTTTTACTTGACAAAATGTTTTTGTGGATTTATAATTATAAAGGAATATTATGCGCTTTGCGGCAGCAACAGGACGTTGCGAGAGGCGTCCCCAAAGCGCGGCATGGACGCCGCTCAAATAAGGGACGGCAGCAACACGGACGTTGCGAAAGCCGTCTCCAAAGCGCGGCACGGACGCCGCGCAAATAAGGGACGGCAGCAACAGGACGTTGCGAGAGCCGTCCCCAAAGCGCGGCACGGACGCCGCGCAAATAAGGGACGGCAAGCCTATTCCATCTTCACGACAGCACAGGAGGACCCCGACATGACAGATTTGCCCACAGAAAACAGGAGCGGCGTAGAAACGCTTATCGGAATGTTTACAATGACGATCGAAAGCGGCAAGCCGTATACTCTTTATATGGAAGAAAATTTCCTTAAGCTGCTGTGCCTGCCGACGGATCTGTCGCCCGAGGACACATATGCCGCATGGTCGGATCATGTCAGAGATGACGATAAACAGGCGATACAGAACGCAATAAACAGCAGCATACTCGGGCTTCAGTCTGAGGTGCGCTATCATTGGCGGCATGATAAGCTCGGGTGGATAAACGTGTCCAGCACGGGCGTTCTTACAGATATGTCCGACGGAGTGATCACCCTGCGCGGCTTCTTCAAGGGCGTTGTCCCGCAAAAGTCTGACGAGGTCGGAAGTGACAACGACTCCTATATCCTCAAAACAATGGTCATGGACGTTATAATGGACACCTTTGCGGTGTGTGCGCTTGCCGACGCGGACACAAACAGAATTTATTTTCTCCATGACAGCATTTTCCCCGATATGCCGCAGAGAAATCTGACCTATGACGAATGGCGCGAGTTTGTCCTCGGAATGATGTTCCGCGACGACGCAGACCTTTTCCGCCGCATGAGTTCGCGCCAGAAAATGAATGAGTATCTCGACAAAAACGACGGAGAATACCGCATAGAGGTGCGCTATCTTAACCCAAACACGCGCAGATACCAGCGTATGCGGCAAAGATATATCCGCTTTAAAAAGCCGCTCGCGGGACGCTATGGGCAGCTTCTTGTCTTTTCGGATATCAACCCCGAGCAGCAAAAGGACAATTTCAAGGAAACAATGCGCCGCCGCCTTATCGACGGGCTGGCGCTGCCGTATCTCGAGCTTGACCTAGTCAATCTCAAGACCGGCGTGCTTTTCACCTCAAAATCGCGCGGAAACGTCTACACGGAGGCATTCGACGAGGCGGGGCTGTTCGACTACGCAGTGCGCAGGTATTTTGACAACTGCCTGCTAAGCGAAGAGGAAAAGCAGAAGGCTTTGAACAAGTTCCTAACAAAAAATCTAGCGCAGCGCTTTGCCAACGGCGAAAAGCTTATCGAAATGGAATGCCGCCACAGGGTGTCGAACACCGAAACATTCGAGTGGGTACGCATACAGGCGTTCGAGTCCGCCGCCGACGAGGAGCGCAGACCGTATATGGCGATCGTCACCGTCATGCAGATAAACGAGGAAAAGGAAAAGGAGCTGCGCAACCGTCAGACGCTTGAGTTCGCGCTGCGTTCCGAGCGGCAGTACAAGCAGGCTATCCTTTCCTCCGCGATGGTTGTTTACAGATATAATGTAACGCGGGATATCCTTTATCAGGAGATAATTGAGGAAACAGACGAAAAGACTGACGCGCTTATCCCGCAGCTCGGGCTGGAGCTGCCCTGCTCCTATAACGAGTATATTCTCCGGAAAAGCCGCTACATCGGCGTGGAGCAGGAGGCAGACAAGTTCCGAAAAACCTTCTGCACCGAAACGCTCATTGATATGTTCGGGAGCAAGCGGTTCACATTCGACACTGAGTACGAGTTTCAGATAGGCGGAAAGACAGGTGTTTTCCGCGAGGCGGTTATTCTGACGAAAGACCTTCATACCAACGAGATATGGGGACTTACCACCGTCCGCAACGTTACCCACGAGCGCAACGAAAACAAGCGTATCGAGCAGGCGCTCCGCGACGCGTTTAATCAGGCGCGCAGCGCAAACAACGCCAAGACCCTTTTCATGTCGCAGATGAGCCATGACATACGCACGCCGCTCAACTCCATTCTCGGAATGTCCGCGATAGCGCATGAGCATATCGACGATAAGGAAAGGGTAGACGACTGCCTGAAAAAAATTGATTACGCAGGGCATCATCTGCTCGAGATAATAAATAACGTGCTCGACCTCAGCGCGATAGAAAGCGGAAAGAGCACGCTGTCGCGGGAGGAATTTCAGCTAAGCAGCTTCCTCGCCGATACCATAGATATCATCATGCCGCTGGTCGAGAAAAAGCACCACCACCTCTCGCAGAACATTGCGAAAATGCATGATTACGTCGAGGGCGACGCGACAAAGCTGCGGCAGATACTCATAAATGTCCTCGGAAACGCGGTGAAATACACGCCCGACGGCGGCGAGATAAGCTTCTCCGCCGTGGAGCTTGAGCCGGACAGGCAGGACGTCTGCCGCTATATGTTCACCGTCGCGGACAACGGCATAGGAATGTCGCAGGAATTTATAAGCCGCATTTTCGACCCGTTCGCCCGCGCCGACGACCGCAGGGTGAGCAAGGTGCAGGGCACCGGGCTTGGCATGGCGATAGCGCAGAGCATTGCGCGTATGATGAACGGCGGGATAAACGTTATCAGCGAAGAGGGTGAAGGCTCTGTGTTCGAGATAACCGTCTGCCTGCGCCGAAGCGAAAACCATGCCGCCAACTATATCGGCGAGATCGACCTCGGAGAGCCGAAAGATGTCCGTATGTCCGATTATGATTTCGGCGGCAGGATAGTCCTGCTCGCGGAGGATCTGCAATTCAACGCGGAAATCGCCGCAGAGTTCCTCGGTGAAGCAAATCTGCGCGTGGAATTTGCGGAAAACGGAACGGAAGCGGTCAGAAAATTCCGCGAGTCGCCGATAAATCACTATGCCCTGATTTTCATGGATATTCAAATGCCCGAAATGGACGGATATGAAGCTGCGCGCGCTATCCGTGCGTCCGACCGTCCCGACGCGGCGACTGTTCCCATAATTGCAATGACCGCAAACGCATTCATGGACGACATCAAGGCGGCTGATGACGCGGGCATGAACGGGCATATCGCAAAGCCCATAGAAATACCGCGGCTCGCGCACGAGCTGGTGCGCTGTCTTGGCGACTGCCGCAGAAGTTGAGGAAAATATATAAATGAAAAGAATTGTCACCATACAGGATCTTTCCTGCGTGGGAAAATGCTCTCTCGGGGCGGCGCTTCCCGTTATCTCTGCCGCGGGAATTGAATGCTGCGGGATACCGACCGCGCTGCTCTCGAACCACACGGGCTTCAGCTCGTTCTATATCCGCGACCTCACCGACGAGCTTGCTCCCATTGCAGGTCAGCTTAAAAGGCTGGACATTCGGTTTGACGCGGTATACACGGGGTACATCGCCAGCTCGGGGCAGATGGACATTATTTCCGGACTTATCGACGAGCTTCGGGGAGAGGAT
>CAMEPN010000249.1 GCA_945931735.1 uncultured Clostridia bacterium | reverse complement strand
TGAATTACATACGAGAGCTGAAGCTGCTGAATATCGCGGTCATCTTTGAAAAAGAGAACATAAACACGCTGACCGCCGAGAGTGAAATGCTGACAACTATCATGAGCTGCTTCGCACAGGCGGAATCAGAGTCCATCAGCAAAAATGTTTCCTGGGGAATCCGTCAGGGCTTCAAGAACGGCAACGTCCCGATGCACTATAATACAATGCTGGGCTACCGCAAAGGAGAGGACGGGCAGCCGGAAATCGTCCCGGAAGAAGCGGAGATCGTTAAGGATATTTTCGAGAACTACTTATCTGGAATGAGTCTTCAGCAGGTCGCAGACTTCCTCAACGCAAGAGGGCTGGTTACAAAGTACGGCAAGAAACCGTGGACAGGTGCAAACATTCAGCTTATTCTCAGAAATGAGAAATACACCGGTGACGCTCTCCTGCAAAAGACCTACATAACCGACTGCATTTCAAAGAAAACCCGCAAGAATGACGGCGCCCTGCCGATGTATCTGGTCAAAAACCACCATGAGGGAATAATTTCGCGGGAGCAGTTCAACCGGGTGCAGGAGGAAATGGCACGGCGCAGCAGCAAGCGCCGTGTCGCTGATAAATACTGTAAGACTGAGCAGGGCAAGTACAGCGCTAAGTTCGCGCTCACCGAGCTGCTTATCTGTGGCGAGTGCGGTGCGCATTACCGTCGGGTGACTTGGACGGCAAAAGGTTTCAAGGAAATAAAGTGGCGGTGCATAAATCGCCTGCAATATGGCAAGAAGGTGTGCAAGTGTTCGCCGACGATTGATGAAGAATCGCTTCACAAAGCCATTATTGCGGCAATAAACGAATTCTGCGATGTCAAAGGCGATGTTGCTGAGATACTCCGGCAGAGCGTGTCCGAGGTGCTTGACCCGAACCGGAATGGCAGCGTCCTTGCAGCGCAGCAGCGGCTTGATGAGCTGAGCCAGAACATGGACGAGCTGCTCCGGCTGGCTACCGTTTCTGAAAGCAGCGCTTCTGCTATGGCGGATATACAAAGGTTCAGCGAGGAAATGAAAGGTCTGCGGGAGTTCATTGAGGGCGAGAAAGCAAAGGCCACTTCCTCAGAAAAGGACACTGAGCAGATGAGAACTGTGCTGGAGCGGCTGGAACGGCAAGACTTCTCGCTGTCGGAGTATGATGATGTTATTGTGCGGCAGATCGTGGAGGAGGTTCGGATTGTGGATAAGCAGACGATTAGCATACGGTTTCTTGGTGGGATGGAAGTAACCGGGAGAATTTGGTAAACCGCTGAGTAAATTCGGGAGCCTTGTTTGAAAGGCTCCTGTTTCGTTGACTTTTGATTTTCGCTGTGATATAATAAACGCAAAGCGGTTATTATAGATCAAAAGTCCTCGCACATTCGAAAAAGCAAAGATTTACTTCGTGCGTATCGGACAATTATACCAGTCCTTGTGGATATGGTATAATGAGTATACAATATAACAGGAGGTGCAACGGAAATGCCGCAGAATGAACACATTTATATCGCCATTGACTTGAAGTCGTTCTACGCTTCCGTTGAATGTGTGGAGCGCGGGCTTGACCCTCTCACCACCAACCTCGTTGTAGCGGACGTCAGCCGTACTGAAAAGACTATCTGCCTTGCGGTTTCTCCGTCGCTGAAAGCCTACGGCATAGGCGGCAGAGCACGGCTGTTCGAGGTCATTCAGCGGGTGAACGCAGCCAATCATCAGCGGAGATGGAAATCCCCGAACCGCACTCTCACCGGTTCAAGCAGCAGTGCGTCAGAGCTGAACAGAAATCCCTCGCTTGCGGTGGATTATGTTATTGCGCCGCCGCAGATGGCTCATTATATGGAGGTAAGCACCGGAATTTACCAGATATATCTGAGATATATCGCTCCGGAGGATATTCACGTTTACTCTATTGACGAGGTGTTCATTGACGCAGGCGCATATCTGAAAACCTACGGTCTGACGGCTCGTGAGCTTGCTATGAAAATGATAAAGGATGTCCTCAGGGAAACAGGCATTACCGCAACGGCGGGGATAGGCACGAATATGTTCCTCGCAAAAGTCGCTATGGATATAGTTGCAAAGAAAATACCCGCCGATAAGGACGGGGTGCGCATCGCCGAGCTGGACGAGATGTCCTATCGCCGGCAGCTATGGTCGCACCGACCGCTGACAGATTTCTGGCGGGTGGGAAAGGGCTACGCTGCGAAGCTGGAACAGTACGGGCTGTTCACAATGGGCGACATTGCGCGCTGCTCCCTCGGCGGAAAGCAGGACAGACACAACGAGGAGCTTCTGTACAAGCTGTTCGGCGTGAATGCGGAGCTTCTCATCGACCACGCATGGGGCTGGGAACCCTGCACTATTGCCGATATAAAGGCATACAAGCCGGAAAACAACAGCATAAGCTCCGGTCAGGTTCTGCAAACTCCCTACGACTTTGAAAAGGGGAAGCTCATAGTCCGTGAAATGTCTGACCTGCTCGCCCTCGACCTTGTTGACAAGGGACTTGTGACCGACCAGATTGTGCTGAGCGTTGGTTATGATATGGAAAACCTTGCCGATCCGCTGAATTCCTATCAGGGTGAAATCACCTCTGACCGGTACGGCAGAAAAATCCCAAAGTCCGCGCACGGCTCGATAAATCTCGGACGGTGGACTTCATCGGCGCAGATGATCACCGAAAAAGCACTGGAGCTGTATGAGAAAATTGTTGACCCCAAGCTCACGGTGCGCCGGTTTTATGTGGTGGCAAATCACGTTGTTGACGAATTGGGCGTTCGTGAGGAGCAGGGAGAGCAGCTCGACCTGTTCACCGATTACGAGGCGCTTGAAAAGCAGCGTGCCGACCAATCGGAAAAACTCGCCCGGGAAAAGAATATGCAGAAAGCGATGCTGAGCATCAAGAAGAAATACGGCAAAAACGCCGTCCTGAAAGGCATGAACCTTGAGGACGGAGCGACGACCGTAGAACGCAACGGTCTTGTCGGAGGACACAAGGCATAGCGGGGTGAAGAAATGTTTGACCGAAACGAACATCAATACGATGACATCATAAATCTGTCGCATCATGTTTCAGAGAAGCATCCGCCGATGTCTATGGCAGACCGCGCGGCGCAGTTTTCGCCGTTTGCGGCTCTGACAGGATATGAGGACGCCGTAGCCGAAACCGCACGCCTCACCGAGGAGAGGAAAGAGCTTTCAGACGACGCAAAGAACAGGCTTGACAGGCAGCTTCAAATTCTTATCGAAAACGCTCACGAAATGCCGGAGGTGTTCGTGACCTATTTCAATCCGGATGCAAAGAAGTCCGGCGGATCTTATGAAACGATAAGCGGACGTGTGCGCTGGGTGAATGAGTACGAGGGTATGGTGATATTCGCCAATGACTTGAAGATATCTCTAAAGAATATATGTGATATAAACGGGGAGATTTTCAGGTTGCTAGATAATCTCGTGGATTGAAGATCAAAACCTATTGCAATTTGAATCGTGGCGTGATATAATTACAATGTAATGATATTATGGAACGACTGTCCTCCACCGCAAATCCGAGAATCTTCGATGCGCTTCTCTGGCGCTGTTTTGTCCGTCGAGATTTTTCATCAGCGGCTCGGATATTTGCAAATCACAGTAGCTCGATTTGTTCTTCAGC
>CAMEPN010000248.1 GCA_945931735.1 uncultured Clostridia bacterium | reverse complement strand
GGGAACCTCTAAAAACCGGTTTGAAAAGGGAAAATGGGTAGAGTGCACCGAATGCGAGGAAAGCCGACGAAGTAAGGCTGTATGCCTTACGAGGAGGTTTGACGAAGCAGGCGGTGTGCTGTACACATTTTCACTCAAACGAGGTTTTTAGAGGTGACCATAATATGAGGACTGTTCTCTTTGGATTTTGCAAACAAATTATTATGTATATTTTATGCATGTTCGACAAAGCGCTATATAGTCAGAATTGCGCAAAAATAACGGCAACCTGTACATATGATGCCGGCGAGTATGTGCTGCCGAAGAATCCCTGTAATTTATCAAATTCCTGGTGTTGAATGAGATAAACAATATTCTCATTATATAACAAATCGGAAAACACGGGAGATGTTCAGGGTGACGGGGAAAAGACTAATATCAAGAAACGCATTCGTACTATGCAAACCCCGACAAATGTGCTATAATATAAGTGTTGATTTTCTCCGACCTAACCTTTTGTAGAAAAATCTCGGATTTTTACTGCTATTTGACTGCTACACGTTCGCGATTTGCCCCGATTTGCGTATTCTCTGTGAAATTGACCGCTAATTCACATAAATTTACAGTGCGCAAATCAATGCAAAAAACGGCACAACAAAGTCTTTCAGAAAGGACTGAACCAATGTACAAAATACTTTTCGTCTGCCACGGCAACATCTGTCGTTCTCCCATGGCGGAATATATAATGCGCGATATGCTCAAAAAGCGCGGCATAACGGGCGTGTTGACCGAGTCCGCCGCGACCAGCACCGAGGAGCTGGGAAACGGCGTACACAGGGGCACTGCTGCGGTGCTGTCGCGGCTCGGGATAGACTGCTCCGACAAGACCGCGCGGCAGATGACGCGCTCTGACTACGACAAATTCGACCTGCTCATAGGAATGGACAGCGCGAATATCCGCAACATGGAGCGTATCTCCCGCGGCGACCCTGCGGGGAAAATATGCAGGCTGCTCGATTTCACAGGCGCTCCACGCGACATCTCAGACCCGTGGTACACGGGCGATTTTGAGCTGACCTATTCCGATGTCCGCGAGGGCTGCGAGGGGCTGCTCCGCGAGCTTGAAAGGCGTGGTGTCATCAATGAGAACGCTTGAACGGCTGCACCCGCTGACATCATTCGTTTACCTGCTCGCCGTGCTTGCCGTCACTGTGTTCACGAGAGATCCCGTGCTGCTTGCCGAGTCGCTGGCGGGCGGACTTGCCGCGCTCGCGCTGTCGGGCAGGCTTCGCAGCGCGGCGTTCGTTCCGCTGCTTGCCGTGGTAGTTGCGGTCACTAACCCGCTGTTTTCCCACAACGGAGTTACCGTCCTGTTTTTCGTCGGGGACACCGCGTTCACGCTCGAGGCGCTGGTCTACGGCTTTGCGTTCGGGGTAATGCTCTCGTCGGCGGTCGTTTGGGGAACGCTCTCCGCGCAGTATATGACGTCGGATAAGTATGTCTGGCTTTTCGGGAGGACGCTCCCGTCGGCGGGGCTTGTTCTCTCCTGCGCGCTGAGATTTGTCCCGCTGTTCGTGCGGAGAACGGGCGAATATATCTCGGTAAGGGCAGCGGATAACGGCGGGAAACTGACCCCGAAAATATGCCTTTCCGCGCTTTCCTCGTCGATGGGATATTCCGCCGAGGAGGCGATGACCGCCGCTGATTCAATGCGCGCGCGAGGGTACGGCACGGTGAAGCGCACGTTTTACTCGCGGTACCGGCTCTCAGCTTCGCAGCTCGTTTTGCTTGCCGCCGTGACCGCGCTGTCAGCCGCTTCCGCTGCGCTGATGATATGCGGCGCAGGCTCGTTTTATTATTACCCCGCAGTTTCGCGGATATCGCTTTCGCCCGTGAATATCGCGCTGTATGCGGCTTTCGGAATGCTGTGCGCGATGCCGTCTGCGGCGATACTGCGCGAGGCGGCGGTGCTGCGCGGCTGCCGCAGATATAGTAGGAGGGAATGCCATGATGATAAGCGCTGAGGAGCTTACCTTTTCATATCCCGACGCGCAGACTGCCGCGCTGGACGGGGTGAGCGTTTCGGTTTCCGAGGGCAGCTTTACGGTGCTGTGCGGAATGTCGGGCTGCGGAAAGAGCACGCTGCTCCGACTGCTGAAGCCCGGACTTGCCCCCAACGGGAAAAAGAGCGGCAGCATAAAATTCAAGGGCGAGGAGATAAGCCAAGTGCCGCCCGTAGTTTCTGCGCAGAAGATAGGCTTTGTCGCGCAGGACCCCGAGTCGCAGATAGTCACCGACAAGGTGTGGCATGAGATAGCATTTTCGGCGGAGAGCGTCGGTATACCGCCCGATGAAATGCGCCGCCGCGTTGCGGAGTGCGCCGAGTATTTCGGGCTGGAGCGCCTTTTTGGCAGCGACACCGCGACGCTTTCGGGCGGGGAAAAACAGCTCGTCGCGCTTGCTTCTGCGGCGGTGCTGCACCCCGAATTGCTGCTGCTTGACGAGCCGACCTCGCAGCTCGACCCGATAGCCGCGCAGTCGCTTATCGACGCGGTTATACGGCTGAACCGCGATTTCGGCGTAACGGTGGTAATTGCCGAGCACAGGCTGGAGGAGCTTATTCCCGCTGCCGACCGAGTTATCGTAATGGACAGCGGGCGGATAGCGGCGGACTGCGCCCCGCGCGAAATTACCGAATTTCTCCCGAGGGAGCACCCCATGCTCGCCGCAATGCCCGCAGCGGTGCGGATATTCACTGCCGCAGGCGGGGAGGGGAGCTGCCCGCTGTCCGTTCGTGAGGGGAGAAACAATGCTGCCTGCCGTAAATTTCTCGCCGAGAATGACCCCGAGGAAAAGAAAAGGAAAGCCCCCGAGGGAAAGCCGCTGATGACCGCGCGGGAGCTTTGGGTGAGCTACGGGAAAAACAGCCCCGACGCGCTCAAAAAGGCGTCGCTGTCGCTTTACGGCGGGGAGGTCTACGCGCTGCTCGGCGGCAACGGAAGCGGCAAGTCGACGCTGCTTAAGGTTTTGGCGGGGGTAATAAAGCCGCTTTCGGGAAAGGTAAAGACCGCCGCGGGGACAAGGGTCGCGTATCTTCCGCAGAACCCGTGCGTTATTTTCGGCGCGGACAGTGCGCTCGAGGAGCTGACGTCGCGCGGGCTTGAGCGGGCGGCGGCGCAGGCGGAGCTTGAGCGGTTCGGGCTTTCTGCTGCGGCAGGGACGAACCCGCTCGACTTGTCGGGAGGCGAGCAGCAGCGGCTTGCGCTGGCGGCGCTGCTTTCGGGGAAGCCCGATATACTGCTGCTGGACGAGCCGACAAAGGGCATGGACGCGCTTTCAAAGGAAAGACTGAGCCTGCTTTTGGGCGAAATCGCCGCGGCGGGCGCGGGAGTGCTTGTGGTAACGCATGATGTGTCGTTCGCGGCGAGCTGCGCGGACAGGTGCGGAATGCTGTTTGACGGCGAGGTCGTATCCGAAGGCGAGCCGAAGGCGTTTTTCGGAGAGAATTATTTTTATACGACGCCGCTGTGCAGAATGGCGCGCGGGGTCAATGACAGGTGGATATAAAAGGAGCCGCTTCTGCTATGGAGCGGCTCTCAAAGTTAAATACCTAAATAAGCAAAAGCCGCCCATTAACGGGGCGGCTGAGTCTGTCGAAAAAGTCTAAAGACTTTTCCGACAGAGAACAATCCACGGATATGG
>CAMEPN010000247.1 GCA_945931735.1 uncultured Clostridia bacterium | reverse complement strand
GCTTCCCTCTGAAGCCGCGTCGGAGCTGCCGGAAGAGGTGCCCGAAGAGCAGGCTGTCGCAGTAAGCAGCATTGCCACTGCTGCAAGAACAGAAATTATTTTTTTCATAATCAGTTTCTCCTTTTTAAGTGACTGTCGTTTTTTTACATAACGATCATCTGTTAAAAGAATACCACATATTCGATATCTTGTCAACAAAATATTGCGCAATTACACGGAAACAGCGGCATTTTTAGAAATTATCACATTTTTCCGCCGTTTCGCGGGACATTTTTTTAATAAGTTTACAATAAATCCCCGCGAAAGACAGGCTGTGTTATTCCCATATAAAATGAAACAGCCGCTGAAATAAATTGCAAAATCGGCGTTCATGCTTTCATGCGGGGTCATTTTCGGATATACCGGCGCGGGCGCATATTTCCGCAATGCTCCTCGGAGTTAAAAATGCGCTTCGCGGATAGCGTGTGGGCTGTACGGTACAGCCCATGTCCTCCAATGCGTTAAGCAGCTCGATAAAAGCGAGCGAATCCAGCATACCGCTTTCGAGAAGCTCGGTATCGGGAAGAATGTCCCCGTCATGTTCGCAGTATTCCGAAAGCAGCCCGACCACCGTTTCGACCGATATCGCATTCATTCCGTTCACCCCATTTGGCTCGTTCGCCCCATTTTACTAATGATATCACCGTTTCGTTTTTCCGTTTGCGCTAAGCGGTATCTCGCCGACAACGCTTATCCTCCGCGGGATCATATACTGCGGCACAAGCTCCGACAGCGCTTTGCGAATATCCGCAGCGGAAGCCCCGCCGCACGGCTTTACCAGAGCGGTCAGAATGGTATGCCCTCCGAGCGTTTCGGCTGACACAACTGCCTGCTCTGCCAGTCCAGTCTTAAGTATGTTATTTTCCACGTCCTCCGGCTCGACGCGGCAGCCCATTATTTTGACCTGCCTGTCGATGCGCCCGCCGAAATAAAGCATTCCGTCCTTGACATATCCCCTGTCGCCCGTACAGAAGCAGCGCTCACCGTCATGTTCGCGGAATCCGCCCGCAGCTTTATGATCGGTGTTACTGCCGAGGATGTTGGCGTGACTGCCGCCCAAGCCGGAGTTACAGCCGTCCCCGTCAATATACCGCGCGACGCTCCCGCCCGTAATGACTATCTCGCCGTTGTCGGAGATATGCACCCTGCCCGCAGTATGCCCGATATCCCCTATCGGAAGCGCACGGTCGGTCATGCCGCGCGTTATCTCCGCCGCCGTGACCGCGCAGCAGCACTCCGACGGCCCGTATGCGTTAATCACCCTGACCTTCGGGAAGCGCGCAAAAAGCTTTTCAGCCGTCACGGGCTTAAGCACCTCGCCGCAGAAGAAAATAACGCGCAGCCGCGGCAGAAGCTCCTCCGAAAAAGCCCTGTCGCAAAGGCACAGCTCCGCAAACGACGGAGTGAGCACCGCAAGCTCCGCGCCGCTCTCCCGCATTCTCGCAAACAGCGCCGCGCAGTCCGACATAAGCTCCTGCTCGATAACAGTGAGCCTTGCACCGGTGGAAAGGGAGTAATAAATATCCGCAACGGAAAGGTCGAACGAAAACCTCGCCTGATTTAATACAGAGCGCGGCTGCGCGTCCGATATCGCGGGTATTGCGCGAAACCACCGCAGGAAGTTCTTAACATTCCCTCGCGTTACCTCTATCCCTTTCGGAGCGCCCGTTGTTCCTGAGGTAAAAATGCGGTACGCGGGCAGCGAAAGCTCCGCGCGGCGCGGCGAAAAATCTCTCCCCTGCTCCGCAATGCGCCAGATATCCTCGAACTCCCCGCCGTCGCACAGGACGATATCCGCTCCGCGCGTAATAACGTCCCGCCGCTCCCGAGGAAGCCCGCTGTCGACGGGGATATAGCATACCCCCGCCATAAGGCACGCTCTTATCGCTGAGAAAACAAGCGGAGATTTCCCCGTAATTACCGCGGCGGTTCGTATGCTGTTTTCCGAAAGATACGCCGCAATGCTTCGGGAATATCCGTCGAGCTTTTCGGCGGTCAAGCAGCCGCTGCCGCTTATGTAAATATTCATGTCAGCCTCCGCAGACCCGGCGTTATTATCTGCCCCTCGGGAATAAGCGAGTAGTCGTACATTACCTTGGAATGATTGTCGAGGATAAGCTCGCGCCGCATTATCCGCCGTTCCCTGTCCAGTGTTATTCGGTAGACCTTACTTACGCGGTAGAACACTCCGTCCTCCTCAACGTAGCCCTGATTTTCCTCGGTTATCCTGTATATGTAAGGAAATGCCGCCGTTGAGCGCAGCTCGCCGCACAGCTCGCTTTCGTTCAGCCATATCATAAGCTGGACGGGTCGATCAGTCGTGTTTTTGAAGCGGTAATCAACATTTTTATAGAAAACGCTTGTCCCTGTCCCGAACGGCACCCGCCTGCCCGAATCGGGAAACAGCGCGTCGGAATGGTGAACCAGCTCCGTTACGGTGAGCGGGCTGTTCAGCACGAGCCAGTGGATAAGATTCGCGAGCTGGCACAGCCCGCCGCCTACGCCCCTGTCAAGCTTTCCCTTGTTTATAACAAGCCCGTCGAGATATCCGCGCTTTTCCGTCGGCTCGCCGACCAGCCGCCAGAACGAAAAGGTCTCGCCCGGGCGTATGACTATCCCGTTAATGCACTCCCCCGCAAGCTTTAGGTTGACGCGCTTGTTGTTCTGAAGCTCCATGTCCACGCCCTCAAGCTTTCTGAGTATAGTCGAAGTGTGGCTCTTGACAATAACGGGAAAAGGCACCGTATTTTTCTCCGCCGCAAAGCGCTCTCCGCTTGTCATGTCGTGCACGTCGCGCAGAATATATTCCTTTTTAAGAGATATTTTATAACAAAGCGGTGACAGCTCGCAGAACAGCTTTCTTTTCTTTTTCATGGTCATTTCCTTTCGGCGAAAATCAGATACAGTGCAAAATATATAGGTGTGTCAATGTCTGCCGTTCTGATTTTATTATATCATTTAAAAAGACAAATGCAACTACGCCAAGGTTACAGTTTAATTACAAAACGATTACACCGACCTGCGCGGAGCAAAAATATACCTTGAAAAAACAAAGAAAATATGATAAAATATCATCAATAACTCAACGAAAGGATAATACTATGAAAACACTAATAATCGACGGTGCATCGATAAGCGGCATGGATCAGATACATGGGAGATTTTACGCCATGTTCAGTTTTCCCGAATGCTACGGCGAGAGCCTTGACGAGCTGCGCGAATATCTGAACGTGGTGGAATATGACGCGCTCGTCCGCATAACAAACAGCGCCGCGCTCGACAATCAGCTCGGCAAGGAGCAGGCAGACGCCCTCCGCAGGGTGCTCACCGACTGCGCCGCGGAAAACCCGCATCTCACCATTGAGCTTGCTTGACGACACAACAGGGGCAATGCCGCGCGGCACTGCCCCATCATTATTACAAAATCGCCCGCAGCATTTTCAGCCGCGGGCGTTGTTTTTATTTTGTTGCAGCCTTTGCAAGCTCTTCTTCCTGTCGGATCTCTTCCTCGACATCGCGGGCGTGCTCCGCCTGAATTACGGGATCATACGACAGCATAGGCTCTACGTTTTTCTTCTTTATGCGGCGGTCAACAGAGTTCTTGGTTATCTTGACTACCATAGGAGAAAGCGCAATAACGCCGATAA
>CAMEPN010000246.1 GCA_945931735.1 uncultured Clostridia bacterium | reverse complement strand
AAGGCCGTCCTGCCGTATCGCGGTCAGCTTTCCTCCGCCGAGGTGCTTCCTGAGCAGCATACAGAACATCGGCGGCTGCTGTGGGTTGTCAAATTCGGCGTTCGTGAGGTTGACCCTCGCCGAAACGCTGTTTGCGGACAGGACAAGCTTTTTCCCGCCGTCCCGAAACGTTCGGAGAGAAACGATTATCTCCTCGCGCGAGGGCTGATAAACCTTGTCAACGCGCGCGCCGACAAGCGGCGTAAGCTCTTCCTTAACTATATGCAGAAACGCTCCGTCAAGCGACACGCCGCTCCCCCCCTTTTAACAGAATGCCGCCGCGAACATACTCGCCTGACGGCGGCATATTATTTAGTGTTCAAACATAAACGCACGGGTCGACATCGCTGTCCGCCGAGAAAACAGGAACCTCCGCAAACGCTCTCGAAATGAGCGCAGCGACCCTGTGCGAAAACGCCTTTTCCGTGCCGTAGTGACCCGCGTCGACCAGCGTAATTCCGCTGTTTATCGCCTCGACCCAGAAATTGTGCTTGATATCTCCCGAAATGACCGCGTCGCAGCGCTTTTCCCTCGCAAGCTGCAATATGCGGCTGTTCACGCCGCCTCCGCAGCATACCGCCGCACGGCGTATCTCGCCCTCCGTCCTGCTGACCCTTACATATTCAAGGTCAAGGCTTTTCTTGCAGTGCTCCGCAAGGGCTTTCGAGGTGAAGCACAGCGGAAGATCGCACACCGCGCCGTAGCCAAGCCCGTTCGGGTTGACTACCTCAAGAACCTCCGACTGAGTAAAGCCGAGCAGCTCGAGCAGCGTGTCATTGACCCCGCCCTCGCTCATGTCGAAGTTGGTGTGAATGCATATCGCGCTGATGCCGTATTTTATCATTCTGTACACCGGGCTCCACGACGGAACGCTTTTCAGCGGGTCGAAAATTACGGGGTGGTGCGCTATGATAAGGTTTGCGCCCTTTAATACTGCTTCGTCGATGACCTCGTTTGTGATATCAAGGCAGCAGCATATCCCCGAAACATGGCATTCCGTGCCGCCGACGAGCAGCCCGACATTATCATAGCTTTCCGCAGTCGCAAGGGGTGAAATGGTGTTTATGTAGTTAAGTATTTCTCCGGTAAGCATACAGCTTCTCCTTTTAGGTTAATGTCGCATGCGCGAAAGTATCATGCGCGCAGTTGCACGCAGCTTTTCCGCCTGTTCGGCGCAGCCGTCCGACCTGTCCATACCCTCGGCGTTCTTGAGCAGTTTTTGAGCTGTCAGCCTTAGATATTTCTCGTCGTCAACTGTCCCCACAAGCGCGAAAACATCGTCTATATCCCTTTTTTCCCCCGTATAACGCGCGCGCATTATCACATAAGCGCGCCCGCCGTCATAAGCGGTTCGTTCCGCGTCAGTTTCAAATCCCGATGAATAGAGCCATCTCCTGAGAGCGTCCGGACGGGTCATCGGCTGCAAAATAAACCTAGTGTTCGCCGACAGAAAGCGGCAGCCCGCGATTATCTGCGCGATAAGCTCGCCGCCCATGCCGCAGATAACAACGTCGTCCGCGTAGTCTATCTTGTCAAGCCCGTCGGAAAGCAGCACAGTGACGCCCTTTGCGCCTGTTTCCTCGACAGTCCGCCGCGCCGCCTCGAGCGGGCCTTCGCGGACGTCGGACGCAATGACGGCTTTCGCGCCGTTCATCGCGAGATAACAGGCAAGCTGCGCGTGGTCTGTGCCGACGTCGGCGATAATTACGCCGCTGCGGCACAGATCCGCAGCTGTTCTCAGTCTGCTGTCAAGCGGCGGCATCAGTTTCCGAGAACGGAGTTGAGCTTCTCAACTATCTCGTCGGTGTCAACGCCGTGAACCATGCACGCGTCGCCGATAGACTCTCCCCTGCTGGAGGGGCAGCCGAGGCAGTGCATTCCCATCTCGAACAGGATAGGAGCGACAGCCTCCGCGTTGAAATCAAGAAGCTCTCCGATAATTGTATCCGCAGTTACTTTCATTTTATTACATTCCTTTCATTTTTTACAAGGCGGAAGCTGGTGCTACCGTCTGCATAAAGATACATAATATATTATACCACAATTCTTGTTTTTTGTCCACCCCCGACAAACAAAAAATACCGCAAAAAATAAAAAAGTGCCGCAGAACGGCACTTATATCATCAAATTATCTAATCACTCCGTTTTCGGGAGCATATACTTATCCTTATAAACATTGAACTCGTCCATAAATTCGGACTTGTCCAGCTTTTTCAGCTCGTTCATATACTCGTGAGTGTCCATGCTGTTTTCCTTTATCTGGATAAGGCATACCGCGATATTGGAGCAGTGGTCGGAAACTCTTTCGAGGTTGGTGAGGAAATCCTGCAAGATAAATCCAAGCTCAATGGTGCATTTTCCGTTGCGCAGGCGGCGTATGTGGCGCGCCTTAAGCTCGCTGCGGAGCTGGTCTACAACGTCCTCGAGCGGCTCTACCTCTTTCGCGAGCGAAACGTCGGAGTTGATGAACGCCGTTATCGACATATCAATTATCTCCGTGACCGCCTTTATCATCACCTTGACCTCGCCGAGCGCCTCTTCGGAGAACATTACCTTCTTGCTGTGCATTTCCTCGGCAGACTCCATGATGTTGACCGCGTGGTCGGAAATACGCTCAAGGTCGCCGATCGTGTGCAGCAGGTCTGAAACGAGCTGGCTGTCGTTTACCGAAAGGTCTTTTGAACTTATTTTAAGGATAAACGAGCCTATCTTGTCCTCGTAAATATCAATTGTATTTTCGTTGTCGACTATCTCCTGCGCCTTTTTCTGATCATACGAGGTGATAAGCTCCAAAGACATCAGAAGCGTCTTTTTTGTCAGCGCAGCCATTTTGTACGCAACGTTCTTGCACTGCTCGATAGCGACGGAGGGAGTGTTGAGGATACGCTCGTCAAGCATAGGCATTGCGTTCGTTTCCTCGTTCGGGCCGTCGCGCACGGTAAGACAGGCGGGCTTTTCGAGCTGCTTTGTAAACGGCAGGAACACCGCCGTGGACAGCACATTGAAGCCCGTGTGGATAACAGCTATCCCGACGGAGTTCAGCGACTCCTGCATAAACGGCAGGTCAATAAACGCGTCGATAAGGTAAAACACAGAAAGGAACAGGATAGTTCCTATAACATTAAAATAAAGATGTACAAAAGCGACGCGCTTTGCCGACTTATTTGCCCCGACAGAGGAAATCAGCGCGGTAACACAGGTGCCAATATTCTGCCCAAGCAGTATCGGCAGTGCGACGGAATAGGTTATCTGACCGGTTGAAACAGCGATTGACTGAAGTATACCGATAGATGCGGAAGACGACTGGAGCACTGCCGTCAGCATTGCTCCCGCAAGCACGCCGAGAATTGGATTAGAGAACATCGTCATAATGCTGCAGAACATTTCGTTCTCGGCAAGACCCGCTGTTGCGTCCGACATAGCTTCCATTCCGAACATCAGAACCGCAAACCCCACAAGTATCGAACCGATAGTCTTTTTCTTGTCAGCGTTTGTGAACATAATAAGGAAAACGCCGATGACTGCGAGAACAGGCGTAAAGGTTGTAGGCTTGAAGAGGTGGAGTAGGCTGAAGCCCTCTTGGCCGCCAATAGATTGTAAGCTTAGCAGCCAGTTCGTCGCAGTGGTGCCTATATTCGCGCCCATGATT
>CAMEPN010000245.1 GCA_945931735.1 uncultured Clostridia bacterium | reverse complement strand
CCGAACGCGGCGGGTCACGCGGTCATTGCCGAACTGCTTATGACGGAGCTTTCCGAAACGGGAGCCTCCGATACATACGGCACGACCGATATCCCCTCCGACAAGGCAAGCCCCGATACCGGCGCGGAGGGAACAGCCCTTGTTTTCGGAGCGGCAGCCCTCGCGGGAGCAGCGGTCGTTTTCCTCGGAAAGAAATCGCGCCGATAACGCAACTTTTTCGCCCGTTTTGCGGTATTATATTTGAATGAAGTACGCAGACGTGACTGCGTATGTGACAATTACCGTGAAAGGACTATCACCATGAAATTCGGAAAATTGCTTATTATACCCGTTCTCGCGGGGTTATTGTGCGGCTGCGGCGACACGCGGCTGAATGTCGAGCTGCTGCCGGGCGCAAACGTTGAATACAGCGCGCTGGCGATGTTTTCGCACAGCGGCGGTCAGACCGAATATTCCCACCTTTTCGACGCCGCGCAGGAGCAGGAGATACTCGACGGGCTGAAAAAACTGCCCGTGTACAGCGGAGAGAATGTTGACCTCTCTTCGCTTTCGGGGGACATTTACGCGCTCCGTATCGGGACCGGCGAGGGCGACGTAAGCGGGCTGTGGCAGGACGGCGTGTGGATAACCGACGACGGGACGGTGTACAGGACGGAAGTTGATTTCTCCGCGATAACGGAGAATTACGACTGGAAGGAAAGCGGGCAGATGTCCATGTCGACGATGCCGAATATCCACTATCTCGCGAAATACGGCGGAAAGTGGAACACTACGTATCTGTCCAAATCGTCGGAATTGTCCGAAAGCAGGCTGGAACTTGAAATACTGAAAGTTGAAAACAATACTATTTATACAAAAGTGACTAATCCCACGGCAGATGAGGAGTGCATTGGACTGGGCTTCGGGCTTCTTGTTAGGCTTGACGGAGAATGGTATGATGTCCCGCCCGAGCAAGAGATGGCGTTCAACGATATCGCGCTTATTATTCCCGCAGGAGAAAGTGTTGAGCAGAACTACGATTTCAGTGGATACGGGGAGCTTCCCGCAGGGGATTACCGCATAGTTACGGATCACGGCGCGGCGGATTTTACATTATAATATAAATGCTGCTTTCGATACGCTTTGTTGAAAGCAGCATTTTTATTTCTATCTGTAATTTTATGTTGGTAAAAAAATGAATACAAATGTTGAAAATAACTGTGCAATGATACAAAAACATACTAAATCCTCAAAACATATTGACATAGTAGGAAAACTATGATATAATCTGAATCAAGGAAAAGGAAAGCGGCGGTAAGCCGAACACATAACACACTGACATTTACGGAGGAAAAAGAAATGAGCGTTTACACATCTGTTACACAGTTAGTAGGAAAGACCCCCCTTGTTGAGCTGGCGAATATCGAGAAAGCCGACGCGCTTGAAGCGAAGGTCATCGCGAAGCTTGAGCTGTTCAACCCCGGCGGAAGCGTAAAGGACAGGATCGCCAAGGCGATGATTGAGGACGCAGAAAAGACGGGAAAGCTCAAGGAGGGCAGCGTTATCATCGAGCCGACGAGCGGAAACACGGGCATAGGACTTTCGTCCATAGCGGCGGCAAAGGGCTACCGTATCATCATCACGATGCCCGAAACGATGAGCGTTGAGCGCAGAAATCTGATGAAGGCATACGGCGCGGAGCTGGTGCTCACCGACGGCTCGAAGGGCATGAAAGGCGCGATTGCAAAGGCAAAGGAGCTTGCGGAGGAGATACCGAACAGCTTTATCCCCGGACAGTTCACCAACCCCGTAAACCCCGCTACCCACGAGGCGACAACGGGCGTTGAGATATGGGACGACACCGAGGGCAAGGTTGATATTTTCGTAGCGGGCGTCGGCACAGGCGGCACGCTCAGCGGCGTGGGCAAGTTCCTCAAGTCAAAAAATCCCGACGTAAAGGTAGTTGCCGTTGAACCGAAAGGCTCTCCCGTTCTTTCCGAGGGCGTTTCCGGTCCGCACAAGATACAGGGCATAGGCGCAGGCTTCGTTCCCGACACGCTGAACACCTCTATCTACGACGAGATAATCCCCGTCGAGAACGAGGACGCATTTGAAACAGGCAGAAAGATCGCGCGCACAGAGGGTATTCTGGTCGGCATTTCTTCCGGCGCGGCGCTGTGGGCGGCTCTTCAGCTTGCAAAGCGTCCCGAAAACAAGGGCAAGAACATCGTAGTACTCCTGCCCGACACAGGCGAGAGATATCTGTCCACGCCCATGTTCGCGGAAGGCTGATAGTTTTTTCAAGTTAGTTTTTTCCTATCCTATATTACATACGCTTTTGGGGAGGAGCACTTCGCTTCTCCCCACCTCTCTTTCTGCGGTCTGGGCAGGGCTGCCTGCGCGGAAATACGCTATTATACAAACAGAAACCCCCGCCGAAAGGCATGCCGCCTTTGGCAATTCCGCCTCGCCGTAACTTCATCTTTTTTCAAAGATGATTTGCTCGGCGGGGCGTAAACTGCTTTATGGCATCCCTTGTAAAAGCGGGGGCAATTATGTTTGATTGTTGAACTTACTTAAGCTCTGCGATTACCTCGACCTCAACGAGTACGCCCTTGGGGAGGTCAAGACCGCCCACGCAGGAGCGCGCGGGCTTTGCCGTGAAGTACTCGGCATAAACCGCGTTAAATGCCGCGAAATCCTTGATATCGTGCAGGAAGCAGGTTGTCTTAACCACTCTGTCGAGCGTTGTTCCCGCCGCTTCAAGGACTGCCTTGAGGTTTTCGCATACCTGGCGGGTCTGATCCTCAATTCCGCCCTCCGCTATCTCGCCCGTGGAGGGAACGATCGCTATCTGACCGGAGGTGTAGACCATGCCGCCGATCTTCTTTGCCTGCGTATAGGGGCCTATCGCCGCAGGCGCGTTTGCCGTGTAAACGTCTGTCATAATGATTTCTCCTTTCAGCTTTCTACTATTTTATAGCCCGCTTCGGTAAGCGCGGACCTGATTTGCTCAAGATGCTCGAAGTTTCTCGTTTCGAGCTGGATACGCAGGAAGCAGCCGTTGATGTTCTCGTTTGCGTCGGCTCTTTCGTGGTGAACCGCGGTGACATTGCCGCCCAGCTCCGCGATAATGCTCGCAACGCCCGTGAGCTGACCGGGCTTGTCGACAAGCTCGATAGTGAGCAGGGAAGCTCTGCCGCTCTTAACAAGGCCGCGGCGGATAACGTTGTTGAGTATCGTAACGTCGATATTTCCGCCCGAAACGAGGCAGACTACCTTCTTGCCCTTTACGGGTATCTTATTGAACATGACCGCTGCGACGGAAACCGCGCCCGCGCCCTCTGCGATAAGCTTCTGCTGCTCGATAAGGGAGAGTATCGCGCAGGATATCTCGTCCTCGGTAACGGTCACCATGCCGTCGACATACTTGCTGCATATTTCAAATGTATTGCTGCCCGGCTCTTTTACGGCGATACCGTCCGCGAGAGTAGCGACTTTATCAAGGCGCTCTATTTTCCCGTCGTGGAGGGAATTTACCATGCTGGGAGCGCCTGCCGCCTGAACGCCGTATACCTTTATGTTGGGGTTAAGGGACTTTATCGCGAACGCAACGCCCGAGATAAGTCCGCCGCCGCCTACGGGGACAACGACCGCGTCGACATCGGGAAGCTGATCGAGAAGCTCGATACCGATAGTACCCTGACCCGCGATAACGTCGTCGTCG
>CAMEPN010000244.1 GCA_945931735.1 uncultured Clostridia bacterium | reverse complement strand
TGCGCCCGTTTGACGAATTTTATCGGATACAATATCCGTTTACATATATCAAGAAAGAGTTGCTATGAAAAAATTTACATATACAGCGGCGGCTGTCGCCGCAATGCTTCTGCTCTGCTCCTGCGCGAGCGGAGAAAGCCGCAGGTCTGCTCTGCCGTTTATCGAGCAGGAAAACAAGACGGTGGTTCTTGCCCCGACAACGAGCGAATCTGCCGATTACACAATCAATTCCGACGAAACATTTTCCGCCGCTTCCGAAACGGCGACGGCAGACGAGTCGGAAACCGAAGCGCCGACCGACGAAACGGACGTATCTGAGGAAACGGATCTTATCTGCGAAACAATTGAAGATTCTGAGCCGCCCGAGTGGAGCGAGGGGTTGGACGATTTCTATTATTCGGAGTACGCTGCGTATCGCCTTACATGGGACGAGCGCGAATTTACAACGCAGTCGCTTTTCGTCGGCGACAGCATTTGCCGCGGGTTTGACGAGTACCACATTGTCCCCCATGACAGGGTCTACGCGAGAGGGTCGATAGCCGCTAGGAATTTCTTTGACTTCATGCTGTACCGCAGCGGCGCCGAGGAAGAATATACGCAGGCGCTGGCGGAAACTCAGCCGCAGTTTGTGTTTCTTTCGATGGGAATGAACGACATCAACCTCACCGACGAGGATACCTACTGCGAAAACTACCGCAGAATAATCGACGCTACGCTTGAAAATTCCGACGCGGCGGTGTATGTCGCGGCGATAACGCCGATAAACAGCGATTTCTCCTCTAACTACCGAATAGACTGTTTCAACCTCAAAATGGAGAAATTCATCAACGATAATTACAGTGACAGAGTGCATTACCTTGATTTCGCGAAGCACCTCAAGGATGGCGACGGAAGCCTTAAGGAATGCTTCAACGGCGGCGACGGGATACATCTGGCGCCGTATGCTTACTATGTTGCGCTGTGGGAAATGAACAGGACGATGCTTTCCGACGGCGTGAGGTAAAGGAGCGGCTGTGTGAAAAAGAAAGATTCGGCAGGCGCGGGGATACCCATTATTGCCGTTGTCGCTGCTGTGGCGGCAGTACTGGCGGTAGTTGCGCTAGCGGCGGGGATAGGACTTAGCGGCTTGTCCGGCGGCGGCGAGCTGCTTGAGCAGCGCAGCATTGACGGCTGTTCGGTGATGATCTACGGTCACAAGCCCGCGCTTTTTCCCGAGGGATTTCTTCGCGTGAAAATATTATGCAGGCAGGGCGAAAACGAAGCCGTCGCCGATGAGCGTACGTTTTCGTTCGACACGGAAAGTGACCATGAGATGTTTTCGTTTGAGGAGAGCGGCGGCGCGCTGCACCTCACCGTGCACGACACCCACGGGGATATTGTGTATGACATTATTCCCTCGGAAATATTCGGATAGGTATGGGGCTGTTGTAAAGCAGCCCTATTTTATTGGAAATTCTCCCCCGACAAAAACCTCATTTTTCGACAAAAAACAACAAAATACGACAGCAAACCTTCCGTATCGCAAATTTCCAAAACAAATAAAAATGCTCTCTTTCCCGATTGTTATCGCATTTGCGGGGCAGGTGCCGTGATTTTGAGTTACAGGAAAATTTTTCAAATAATTTCCAAAAACCTCTTGATTTATTTTACAATTTATGGTATTATATAGTAAACCGAAGAGCGAAAAGCTCTCAAAACGGGGAAAATAAATATAATTCGGAGGTAAATCAAAAATGACAAATCAGATCAAGGTACTTATCGGAAACGACTCGGCGGACTGCGGCATGGCATGGGCAGGCGCTCTCAAGAACGCAGGAATGTACGCCATTACGCGCCGCTGCGACGGTAATTCGGTGCTTAATTCCATAAAATCGGAAGCGCCCGACGTTGCCGTTCTGGAGGCAAAGATGCCGTTCTGCGACGCAGTAGAGGTGATACGCCGCCTTAAAGTCGAGAAGAAATATGTTCCCAATGTAATAATCGTGTCCAACACCGACGACCCCGCACTTGAGCGCGAAGCTGTTTCCGTCGGCGCGTCGGTCATGGTAAAGCCGATAGACCCCGCATATCTTACCACAAAAATATCCGGCATATGCGGACTTAACGAGGAAAAGCCCGCTGTGCCCGACGAAACCGATCTCGAATGCGCCGTGACCGAGATAATCCACCAAGTCGGAATACCCGCTCATATAAAGGGCTACCACTACCTCCGCACGGCGATTATGCTCTCTGTGAACAATGACGAGATGATAAACAGCATTACAAAGCTGCTCTATCCGACCGTAGCGAAGCGTTATCAGACCACCTCCTCCCGCGTTGAGCGCGCGATACGCCATGCGATAGAGATAGCGTGGGATCGCGGGGACATTGACGTGCTCACGAGAATATTCTCCTACACGGTACATACCACCAAGGGCAAGCCCACCAATTCCGAGTTCATCGCGCTCATCGCAGACCACCTCAGGCTCAAGTTCAAGGCGCGCTCCAACTCTACACCCGTTCCCGCATACAGATAATGACACGCACCTGCCGCCCGAAGCGGCGGGTGTTTTGTTTTAAGGGAAAATTTGTCACGGGGCATTCCCACATCTATCCGATTTTCTTCACAGAAACAGGGAAAGTTGCTCACAGTATATTCACACTTCGGGGTTAGACTGTATACATTGGAAGCGGTGAGGTATCACCTAGGAAGTGTACAGTAACGAGGTATGAAACATGAAAACAAGTAATATGATAGCTTTGATGTGCGCCATGGCAGTGATGTCCGCTTCGATGACAGGCTGCTCAACGGGCAGTGCGTCGTCCTCAGGCAGTACGGTGTCTGCGGGGGAAAGCGGCGACGCTTCCTCCGACGGCGCAATTTCTTCGGAAGTCAGCTCGGAAACTTCTTCCGACGGCACGGTTTCTTCGGAAGAGAGCGCGGAAACGTCCTACGACAATGCGGTTTCCTCGGAAGAAAGCGCGGAAACCTCCTCGGACAAAGAGGAGAGCGCCGAAGAGGAAACCTCGTCGGTGACCGCGAGAGTAATTTCCGTTGAAAACGGAACAGTTACCGCCGAAACGGGCGTGATCACCTCTTTGGAGAGCGCAGGCGGCGAGGGGGAGAATGACCCCGAAAATACAGACATATCGGCTTCCGAAAATGCCGAGGACGTGAGCGGGTTTGAGCCGGACGGCGGGACAGTGACCTTCACCGTTTCGGAGGAAACAACGGTCACGGTAGACGGCACGCAGGGAAGCAGCGCGGACATTACGGTCGGCGCGGTAGTCGAAGCCACGCTTGACGGGGACAATAATGCGATATCCGTAACGGTGCGCGGCGCGAATGAGGTCAGCGAAACGTCTGCGGAAGCTTCAACCGTGGGTGAGGAATAGACGGGACATATTACGGGGTAACAAATATGACATCTCGGGGACAGGCAGCGCGCCTGTCCTTTTTTGCTCTTGACAAAACGGAATAAATGATATATAATATACAGGTAAACCAATTCAGACCAAAGGCGGCTGCCGATGCAATGAGGATTCTGCGTTTTATTCTGACGGCGAAAAGTTGATTTGAGCCGAAAGGCACATATATGACCTCCCGCGTGAAAATGCGGCGTTGTGTGTCGTGCGCCTTTCGGGGCGTTTTCTTTTTGCTTTGCGCGGAACAAACGGCGGCTGCGAAAAGAAAGGAAGACAAACATGACCTTAACAAAGACTGCAAAATCAC
>CAMEPN010000243.1 GCA_945931735.1 uncultured Clostridia bacterium | reverse complement strand
TCCTTTGGTACCCAAAGGAAGCGAAAGTCAATTTGCTTCGCAAGACCTTTTCGACAGACTGACGGGGCTGTTTTGGACAGCCCCGTTTAATTATATTATGCCGAGAAAATAGAATGCGATGCTGCCGAAAAGCAGGGTCGTCAGCAGGCTTAGCGGAAGTCCTGCCGTTATGGTCACGGCGGCGTTTTTGTCAAAGGCTCTGCCGCTTTTCGTTACGCGGAGCTTTACCGGCGTATCCGTTTTATACAGCTTCTCGCGCATGACGAACTCGGCAGGGAAAACGTTTCGGTATTCACGCCCGTTTGAGGAATACACCGCCGCGTCGAAGCGCCCGTTTTTCTCGAACCTTACGAACGAGCCGAGCCGCCGCTCCGCGCTTGTCATCATTAATGCGCAGACTATGAAAAATCCCGCCGTGAACAGCGCGGCTGCTGCCACAAGCAGCAGCAGTCCGAGGAAGATATACCACAAATCTACCCCCGCGAGAAGCAGCAGCATTATTATCACCGCTGCCCCGACTATGACTTCCATTTTCAAGCCTCCTTACGGCTCGGAAAATTCGGGGCGCTGCCAAAAGGGTGCCCCTTTTGGCAGTTCCGCCGAGCAATTAACCTCATCTTTTTGAAGGTTGTTTTGCTCGGCGGGTCGAAAACTGCTTTATTGGAAACACGCTAAGGCGTGCTCCCTTTGGCAATTCCGCTCCGCAAAACTTTGATGCCCGACATCCGTGTCGGTCTTTTGGTTTTGCATCGCACCATCGTGGTGCGCTCGCCGTAACTTCATCTTTTTCATAGATGATTTGCTCGGCGGGTCAAAACCTGCTTCATAAGCGGCAAACTAACGCTGCGCCCGTTGATTTATTGATTTATCCCGTTTATTCCGCGATTATGCGCCGGATTTCAGCCGCCATTTCCTGCGCGGCTATATCATGGCTCGCCGCAGTGGGGTGCCAGTCGGCTGCGTAGCCGTTTTTATTTCCGTCCTGAACGGTGAGCCTGAATGCGGAAACCTTTGTGTCGCCGCTTTCCTCGGTATATTCGGAAACAACGGTGTCGATAGCGTCGGAGAGGTCCTGACCCATAAGACCGAGCGCGCAGATGATATACGCGTTGGGGTTGTCCTTACGGACGGTCGCGAGGAACTTCTTGTATGCGTCGATATACTCGCGGATAAGCTCCTCGTCCTTTCCGGTATATGACGCGTCGTTTGTTCCGAGGTTGATTACAACAACGTCGGGGGTGAATTTCGAGAAATCCCAGTCAACGCTTGAAACGCAGAAGCCGTTATAGCTTGCATAGGAGCGCGCGAACTGCTCGTACATATTCGGAACCTGCTGCGCCGTGACCTTTTTGCCCTTGGTGGTATAGCCCGAAACGATACCGTGTCCGCTGTAAGAAACGAGGCTGTAATCCGCGCCGAGAAGCTGCGCGGTCTTGTAGGCATACGCCTTTGTCGCGTCCTCTGTCGCGGTGGAGAAATGGTGGTTTCTGTCCTCGTCGTCTACGCCGTAGCCGCAGGTTATCGAGTCGCCGATAAATTCGATTTTAAGCTCCTTTTCCGCGGTCGGGGCGATATCGCCGACGGAGGTTACGTTAATGCTCTTTATCCCGACGGTGGACTGCGCCGCTTCGGAGAGCTTCAGCAGGGTAACGGTGACTTCCTTTTCCGTTTCGGAGGTAAAAATCTCGACGGTCTGCTCCGTTTCGGTCACCATTTCGTCCGCGACTCTTTTTCCATCGACATACGCGGCAAAGCGCGCCCTGTTCTCCTCTGAAGATATCGAGCTGTCGCCCGCGAGGGTAACGGAAGCAGATGTTCCCGTCATGGTAAATTCAACTCCGCTTGCGGACAGCGCGAGCCAGAGAATGCCGTCCTCGGAATGAGTTCTTCCGAGCATTTTAACGTGCTGCTCGTCGACAGCGAATGTTTTCTGTGTAAGTTCCATTGTTGTTTCCTCCGATACCGGTTCATTGGGAGTATCCGTGCCAGCTTCTCCCGAGCCTCCCGCGCAGCCTGTAAGCGCGACGGTGAACGCTGCGAAAGCGCTGAGCAGTTTTTCTGCTAAATTCATTGTGTTTCCTTTCTTACATTAGATTTTTTGAGGGATTTTATGATAAGGAATACCGAGCTGCCCACGAAAAACGCGATGCTTATAAGCTGCGAGGTGGACAGTCCGAAAAGGCTGCCTCTGTATTCGTCCCCGCGGAGAAATTCAAGCAGAAATCTTCCGACGGGGTATATGAGAAGATACAGTGCGAGAAGCTTTCCCTTGAACTTGTCCTTATAAAGGAGCACCGACAGCGCCGCGAAAAGCGCGAACTCAAAGCCCGCTTCGCAAAGCTGCACGGGGAAACGCGCAACGCCGTTCGCGCTCTCAATGAGCGAATTTGTATAGGTAATTCCGTGCTCCCATTCTATCCCGTAGCAGCAGCCGCCCAGAAAGCAGCCTATTCTGCCGAATCCGTGAAAAAGCGCGATCGACGGCGCTGCGCAGTCTGTCGTGATATCAAAGGGCAGCTTCTGAACCTTCATGGATATCCCGCCGGCGATAAGCCCGCCGATGAGACCTCCGTAAAAGACCGACCCGCCGAATATGACCTGAACGCGCGTGAAAAAGTCGCCGAAATCGGCAGCCTTCAACAGAATGTGCCAGTGCCGGATATTGGTTATTCCGTAGAGAATATGCATTCCGACAGCGCAGCCCAGCGCAGCAAACAGGAACGCGAAAATCATGCCGACATCGTTCCCACCGCGCTTTTTATACCGCGCTATCGCGAGGGGGCAGGCGGTGAATATCCCTGCGAGGGTACACAGAACATAGCTTGAGATAAATTTACCGAACAGAGTAAAACCGGGGAACATATTTCACCTTTCAAACAACTACAAATAATATAATAAGCCCCGCCCCATGGGGGCAGGGCTTGTTGATCTGCCGTCATATGAACGACTTTGCGGTCATTACAAATTAGCTAAGCTGTTCAGTACGTTAGGATCGGACATAGCGCTGCTAAAAGCTGCTACGCAGATAGTGCAGGCAATGAGAGTGATAAGGTCGAGGGCGAGAGCAACGATACCGAGAACAAGACCTGCTACTGCAAGACCCTTACCATCTGTAACGCCTTCTTCCTTGATCTTCTTAAGAGCGATAGCGCCGAATACGATACCTGCGATGGGGCAGAGGGGAACCAGCCAGCCTATAACGGGAATGCTGGTGAGGAAGCCGCCTACCATACCTACGATACCGCAGACAAGCGAGATAATTGACATAGTCTTTGTTGTCATAACCAAACCTCCAAAAAAATAAATCTGTCGGCAAAAATTGCCGTTAGGAACATTATACCACAAAGAATTACATTAGTCAACAAAACTCGTGGGATTATACTCAACAAAAAAATATATATTTTTTTGTATTTTTTGCACATATTGCTGTTATTTTATTGAAAAACACTGTTTGAGCGGCGAAATGCTCCTTTCAATATATACGCGCTGTATCTGTGATGTATGTCTTGAAATCGGAGTGATATTGTGATATAATATACCTGCAATTAACTGTTGTCAAGGAGTTACGATGAAAGTTCTGAACACTATTCCCGCAGAGGACGGGTTTTATATGCCTGCGGAGTTTTCTCCGCATTACGGGTGTATCCTCATTTTCCCCGAGCGAGGGGATTCGTGGCAGTACGGCGCGTATGCTGCGAGAAAGGCGTTTGTTAAGGTC
>CAMEPN010000242.1 GCA_945931735.1 uncultured Clostridia bacterium | reverse complement strand
CCGCAGCGCCCGCAGGATAGTGGCTCTCGCGAACGCATACGCCGAGAGGATATCCAACCGCCTGAAGAACGAGCCTATCCGCGCTGTGCGTGAGGACGAGGGCGTTGTAAAGCTGATAAAGCATACCGGGAGTAACATGGATATTCCGGTCGCCGACTGCCTGCAAAGCACATGGCACAGCGGAACAGCCGCAATACTGACAACAAAAAACGACGACGCGCTGCGAATGCTCGGGCTGCTTACAAAGCGGGGAATACCCGCAAGGCTTATTCAGAACAGCGACGGCTTCCGTATGAGTCAACTCGCCGAGGTGAAGATGTTCTGCAAGCTGCTAGAGAGAGCAGAGAGCGGCAATTCCCCGACCATTTCCGAAGCCGCATGGAACAGCGCGAAGGAGCAGCTTCGCAGTATGTACAGCACAAGCACCTGCCTTGAAACGGTGCTGAATATGCTGTCGCAGTTCGAGACGGTGAGCAATGGCACGCTGTACAGATCGGACTTTGAGATGTTTATATTCGAGTCAAGCTATGACACCTTTACCCCGCAGGAGCAGGACGCTGTGACAATATCCACTATCCACAAATCAAAGGGGCGCGAGTTTGACAATGTTTACATAATGCTCAACCAAGCGTGCGACAGCACCGACGAGGAAAAGCGCAAAATATACGTCGGCATGACCCGCGCCAAAAACGAGCTGTATATCCACTATAACAGCGAGATATTTGACGATATTCCCGCCGAGGGAACAGAACGCGAAACCGACAGCATCGATTATCCCGAGCCGGACGAGCTTGTTATGCAGCTTGGACTGAAAGATGTGTTCCTTGATTTCTTTATCGGGAAGAAAGCCGAGGTTTTCGCGCTGAAAAGCGGCGACGAGCTTGAAATAAGGGGTGATTTCCTCTACGCAAACGGAAACAAGCTTGTCATTCCGTCAAAGGCGGTGCGCGAAAAGCTTGCGGCTCTGCGACAAAAGGGCTATACGCCGTACAAGGCGAGGGTGTGCTTTATTGTCGAGTGGGTAAAGCAGGAAACGGGTGATTCCGCGGCGGTCATACTGCCGGAGATTTGGCTGAAGAAGAATTAGGTGGAATTATCTTCACAATAAAGGAGCAAACCTATGCACAATTGACCGCAATATAGCCTAAAACGCCTATCTCGACGCGCTTATTGATGCTGCTGATCAAAAGAAATAACCGCTCCCGAAAGTGTAAAGTGTCCCGCAAATGACCCCGTTTACCCTTGACATCCTATTAGTGGTATGATATAATGTACAAAAAACGAAAGGATATCACGAAATGTCAAACATGGAACCCAAATTATCAATCAAAGTAGTCAGAAAGGTTGTCGCAGCAGCAGTGCTCTGCGGTATCTGCTCGGCAATAACGGCTTGCGGTGCGCCTGCTGCCGTGAAAAATTCCGAGCCGGATCAAAACAGCAGCGTGTCCGTAACATCGGAGCAAATCACCACTCCCGCCGAACAGGACGAACCGTTGGAGGAGCAGAGCGTATCTTCCGCCGAACAGGACGCCCCTGCCGCAGATGATGCACCTGCTGCCGAAAAGCCCGAGAAAACCACGGCAGCAACCACCGAAAAAACTACGGCAGTCACCGAGAAAACCACCACAGCCACTACCAAAGCTCCCGAACCCGTAACGGAAAGCGTGACAGTCGGGGAGAAGAATGCTCTCAAAAAAGCTAAAAGCTACCTTGATTTTATGGCGTTCTCGAGAAGCGGGCTGATTGAGCAGCTTAAGTACGAGGGCTTTTCCGACGCCGAGGCGGAATACGGCGCGGCAAACTGCGGCGCGGACTGGAACGAGCAGGCGGCAAAGAAAGCGGAAAGCTATCTTGATTTTATGTCGTTCTCCCGCGAGGGCATTATCGAGCAGCTCGAATACGAGGGCTTTACCCACGAGCAGGCGGTTTACGGAGTTGATAAGATCGGAATAAACGAGGACGATCAGGCGACAGAAAAGGCAAAGAGTTACCTCGAGTATATGGCGTTCTCCCGTGAGGGACTTATCCAACAGCTCGAATACGAAGGCTTTTCGCATGAGCAGGCGGTAAAGGGTGCGGACAGCTGCGGCGCGGACTGGAACGAGCAGGCGGCTAAGAAAGCGCAAAGTTATCTTGAATTCATGTCGTTCTCCCGCGAGGGGCTTATAGAGCAGCTTGAGTTCGAAGGATTTACTCACGCGCAGGCAGTGTACGGAGTTACTGCGGTAGGATACTAACAACCGAGATTGTATTGCCGAGCTGTATTCTGTAAAGTTTGTAAATAAAAACTTTACACTGCTGCTTTTATAATGGCACTATAAAAAACAACCGCTCCCCAAAGCCTCAATCCGGCTCGGGGAGCGGTTTTCCATCTGTATCGACCGGTTCAACATCCCACTGGATGACCTGCATACCCATTCCCTCGAGCGTGGTGAGCATCGAATCGTCGTACTCGCCGTAGGGCGCGCGGTAGAGGGTGGGTTCTTCGCCGGTTATCGAGGCTATTTTACGGCTTGCCTCGCGGGTGTCGTTGATGAGGTCGTTTACGTTTATTCCCTCGACATGGGGGTGCTGGTCGGAGTGGTTCTGTATCTCGTTGCCCGCGTCATAGAACATACGCACGTCGTCGGGATACCTGTCGCACCAGTCGCCCGTAACAAAGAATGTCGCGCGGGCATCGTTCGCTTCGAGAATGTCGATAAGCTCCTGTGTGTTGCTGTTTTCCCATGCGACGTCGAAGGTCAGCGCGATCTTGTTGTCGCCGCGTTCGACGCGGTATATCGGGAGCTTGTGTTCCTCCGCGCGCGTGCCTACCGACGTTACGACCGCCGTCACCGCTACCGCCGCAGTTGCCGCCGCGAGCGAAACTGCGGCGGCTAACCACTTTATCTTCTTTTTTGTGAATGCTATTTTCATGGTCAATACCTCCATACCACCAATGTACGTTCTTGTACAAGATTTATATTCCCTTTTCGGGACAAATATGACAAGCAGGAAGGCAATATATTTTATAAATGTAGGTTTGTCAATGATGTTGTACATGATATTTTGAAAGAAATTTGAGGGGAGATAACCAACCCAAGGGGCGCATAGGGCGGTCGTTTGAGCATGGGCTTTCAACTGCTGATTAAGGCCATCACAGGAATAAAAAATGTGGCAGGAATAGAACTTGTTATGGTCTTCGCGGTGGCTGCGCTCGACCTTACCGTTGTGGCGAGAGGTATACGGACGAATGAGCCTTTGCCACAATTCGGTAAGACCGAGCAGTGGGTTGCGCTGCCGCATATTCTTGACGAGCTTAAGCTCATCGGGAGTATGCTCGTTCGGGTGGTGACGCGGGCGTTTGGAACGTTCCACGAGTGATTCAACGATGCCGTCCCAGCGGGCTTTCCAAAAGTATATGTACGAACGGCTTTTATTGTATTTGCGAGAAGCTCATTATACACCATATTTCTCACAATATTTCATTATGGATTGACGAAACCGCATTTCTTGTGTTATAATACCCATGAGAGATAGACCTTCTTTCACTTGAATTTTGTGTGGTAACTTTATTCTAGCAGATTCTGGTCTATCTCTCAATTATTTTTTACTATCTTTGTCCAATATCTATTGTAGCACTACACGGAAAATAACAATAAACCTTTTTATACTATTGCCCTTGTACGAAAAATATGATATAATAAACGCAAAGCGTTTATTATAGATTTAAAATCCTCGCACATAC
>CAMEPN010000241.1 GCA_945931735.1 uncultured Clostridia bacterium | reverse complement strand
ATATTTTTATGTAGGAAAAGCCGGGGTAGTCATGGGAGGGATAGGTTATCATTTTCAGCGCAGCGCCCTCTTTGCTGTGCGTCAGCGTGTCATACAGCGCGGCGATCTTTTCCGACCTGTCAACTATCATAAGGTAAATGACCCTGTCCTCGGACTGAGGGCGGCGGTTCATGTAGTTGCGGTAGGGCGATTTTCTGAGCGAGGAGTAAATCGCCTTTTCCGCGTCGTTTTCAAGCCTGTCGTAATATATTACAAGGCTGTCGTCGCACAGCGCGTTGGTGAACACATTCATTCCCGCGGAGTTCACAATTCCGCGCACCTTATCGGCAGTTTCCCCCGAGATTATGTACGCCTTGACATAGCTGTTCTCGCGGAAGTCATAAAGCGCCGCGCCGTTCATCACCACAACAGGCAGCTTGAGGTTCACATCGGACAGGATATGCATAAGCGACGCGGGCGTCTGCATCGTTACCAGCGTAAATTTCAGCCCCTCGGAAAGCATTCGGTTAAGCTCAACCTTAGAAAACGGCGTAAGCTGCTCGGATATCGGCGACAGCATATCGTCAAGCTCGGCGGTGAAAAGAACGTCCTTGACGCGCCTGCGCGGGAGCCTTGCGGCGTTCACCGCCATGCCGATAGCAATGCCGATAAACGTGTCCAGCACCCTGTTCAATACAAAAATATACGGATTTTCGTCAGCGATATGGACAACGGTTATCGAAAGGAAAACAACGCAGGAAAAATAGCTCGCGTTTTTTCGGTTGATCAGCACGGTGGTGTAAATAACGGGGACGATCATCGCAGCCACTATCAGATACCCGAGCGGCTGATCGTATATCTTTAGCACATATATCTCAAGCACGATCGTGACAAGCCCGTAGGCTGCGCCGATAAGCGTTCCTATCGTCCGCTGAAGCGCCATTGTCAGCGTTTTGTCGATATACGGCTGAATACACCACAGCACGGCAAGCATCGAATAAAACGGAATGCCGCTCCGCCCGCGCAAAAGATGCACACACCAGCACAGAAGCACTCCCACCGCAGACTTTATTATGCGGCTGCCAATCGCCGGAATATTTAACCTTTTCACAGCGACACGCCCTCCAAACCAGCCGATTTTGCATTATAAAATCGGCATTATTTCTTTTCCACCATGTATTATACGGTAAACAAGCATATTTGTCAAGCGAAAATGAATAATCACAGTGTATAAATTTCACCTCAATTTTATACCCGCACCATTTTAAGCCCCTCTGCATATAATATATCTGACGGTAACATAACTGTACATCACGGAGGTGTATTTATGCAAGGCAGCAATTATATCGAAAGCTCATTAGAGCTTCATCTGTTTTTCGGGAGAATAATGAAGGAGCACTCGCTGTTCCTCGAAGCAGGTTTTACCCCCGCCGACCCCTCATTTTCGGAAAAGGCGGAGCATTTCAAGTGCGAATTTGAAAAGCTGCTATGCGACGCAGTGAAAATGGCGAACGGCATTATAAGCCAGCGCGTGCTGTGCTCGCAGGAGATAGTAACGGAATTTACCGCCCTCGCGGAAAAACAGACGGAGCATTTCACGGGAATAGCAATCGACAACGAGATAACAAGCATGGAGCTGCGCCTGAAAAGCGGCTGCGGAAAATGCGGCGATAACCCCGAAATGCGCGGAAGAGTGCGCAAGCTAAATCAAAGGGCGCTCTCGCTGACGGACGGTCTTATCTCGTTCAAGGAAACGATTCTGCGAAATGTACTCTGCGGCGAAATGTTCACGATGAATTATCCGCTTCTTATCGAGCATATCATCAGAGAAGCAAAGCTGTACAGGGAATATATCGAGTGTCTGGAAAAGAACGGCGTTCTCCCCGAAAGCACGATGAAACAAACCGAGTGCTTCTGGAACCGCATTATGATGGAGCACGCAATGTTTATTCGCGGGCTGCTTGACCCGTGCGAAACCGAGCTGTTCGACACAGCGGATAAGTTCGCCGACGAATACTGCGAGCTTCTGGAAAAATGCCGCAGCGCGCATAACTCCGCCATGACCGCAGATTCTCTTGAGCTTACGAAAAAGCTGAGGGATTTCAAGGCGGCAGGCACGCAGGGCATTGAGCAGAATAAGATCCGTTCGGTCATACTCCCGCTTCTCGCCGACCATGTGCTTCGCGAGGCAAATCATTATTTAAGACTGCTGAAAAGCTGATACATTATAAAAACAGGCGCACCTCATATACAGGTGCGCCTGCGTGTTATTAACTTTACCGCAGTCATTACTCCGATTCTGCTGCAGGGATAAATTCGATACGGTATTCCGCCGCAAGCTTCGGCAGCGGCAGCCTGTATTTCTCCGCCAGCGCGGGACCGCAGGAGTTCGAGCCGACCCCTGCCATAAAGCCGTCAACGCAGATAACGCTGCTTCCGCACTTCTCAAGCTCGAAATTATGCCGCTTTGAGGAAAGCTCCTCCTGCGTGTAACGCGAGGCGTTGAACGAGAAGCCCTCTGGCGCGGTGAATTTGACCGCCGTTTCGCCGTCCGATACGGTCATGTATTTGCAGCCGAAATGCGACGAGTTTTCCTGCGGACGGATATAATCCTCCTGCATTTCTTCTATATCTGCGGCGAATTTACCGATATACGACGACTGATGCTTGTCGATATAGCTCTCAAACGGGCCGTAGCCGAAGTATTCCACCCGCCTGAAGTCTTTCGGCAGGAACAGCCGTATCCCGAACCTCGGCAGAAATTCCACCTTGTTCGAGGTTTCCGCGTTGCATTTTATGCCGAGCGCTCCGTCGGGCGATATCGCGTAAACCACGTCCATGTACGCGAACGGCTGATGTATGCTCCACCCGAACGACTGCCGCAGGGATATTTCCGCGCCGACTTCCGTTTTCACCGCGGTAACGCCGTAATTTTTCACCGTGTAGTCGTTGAGGTGCGCGCGGTACCAGTCGCCCTTCATAGTATCGTTATCGACGGGCGCGCGGAAGAAGTTGAACGAAAGCGGTCTGTCCAGGATCTCCTTTCCGTTGACCTTTATCGAGTCAAATTCGGATATTCTCTTGTTGTAGCGGTAAACGACGTTCCCTGCCGAAACGGTAACGCAAAGCGGTTCGTCGGCAATATCAACACTGCCGCAGGCGTTCTCCGTCTTTGCTTCGGAGGACTCTCCGCAGAGCTTCAGCTGGTCGAAGCAAACCTCGTAGCCCTGCTCCCAAAACAGCGTTTTCTGCTTTGCCGTGAAAATAAAGCGGATATACGCTTCCCTGCCGCTTATCCCTGCTTCGGGGATATTCACCTCGGTTCTGCCCATCGGCTCGACTGAAAAATCAACGCTTCCCTGCGCAATTACGCCGCTCGTATCGGCTAGTTCATATCGGCAGTCAAGAATATCCCCCGCATTGATGAACTCAAGGGTGCTCTCAAAAACAAAGCCGCCGTCCACCGCCCTTGCCACGCGGACAGGACGGTATACCTGCTTGACCTCAAGCAGACCCGTATGCGGCGTTCTGTCGGGGTAGGTCAGCGCGTCCATGCAGAAGTTCCCGTCGTTGTGACGCTCGCCGAAATCTCCGCCGTAGCCGTACTTCGGCTTTCCGTCCTCGGTATATCCCATGATGCAGGCATGGTCGCTCCACTCCCACACAAAGCCGCCGCAGAAGCGCTCGTGGGAATAAAATACGTTGTGATAGTCCTCCAGATCGCCCGGTCCGTTGCCCATGGCGTGGGA
>CAMEPN010000240.1 GCA_945931735.1 uncultured Clostridia bacterium | reverse complement strand
CCGAGCGCGACCCGAGATGGGGTAGAAACGGGGAAGCCTACGGCGAGGATCCGTTCCTTATCGGTGAAATGTCTGCGGCTTATACAAAGGGAATGTACGGCTGCAACAACACCTATGCCCGCGTCATCCCCACGCTTAAGCATTTCTACGCAAACAACAACGAGGAAAACCGCTGCTCCGACAATGCGTCCATACCCGAAATATTAAAGCACGACTATTATCTCAAAGCGTTCGAGCCGGCGGTGAAAAACGGCGGCGCCCGCGCCGTAATGACCTCGTACAATGAAATAAACGGCGTCGAGGCTGTCTGCAACCCCGAGCTTGACAGTATCTGTAAGAAGCAGTGGGGAATGCTGTTCTCCGTTACGGACGGCGGCGACTTTGTTCAGAATGTTCAGTACCACCGAAGCGACAAAACTCACGACGAGGCTTTCGCGAGGATATACCGCAGCCACGGCGCGGATATAATGACCGACGACGAGAAAGTTGTCCGCGACGCGGCAAAAAAGGCGCTTGCCGACGGGAGAGTTACCGAGGAGGACATAGACCGCGCGCTTTACGGAGTGCTTAAAGCGCGGTTAATGCTCGGCGAGTTTGACAATACTCCGTTCAGCTATCCGAAGGAGCTTATCGCCTGCGACGAGCATATGGCGGCGGCGGAAAAGGCTGCTGTTGAGTCGATTATACTTCTCCGAAACAACAAGGGCGTACTCCCGCTTTCAAAGGACAATAAGCTTGCAGTCATCGGTATTCATGCGGACATGAACTTCCGCGACTGGTACACAGGCTATTCCGACAAAAATCCGACGATACTTGACGCGCTGATCGCAGAGCTTGGCAGAGAGAATATCATATACGAATCGGGCTGCGATATCGTTGCGCTGCGGAGCGCCTCAAGCGGGTTTTACTTCTCCGTAAACGACGACGGCTCTCTAGTATGCGACAGCGCAACAATAAACGAAAACTGCCTGTTCGATATGTACGAATGGGGCGACGGAGCTTTCTCGCTCAAATCGCGGTATAACAATAAATTCCTGTGCGACGACGGGCAGATGAAATGCACCTCGGACAACGTTTACGGCTGGTTCGTAAAAGAGAAATTCTTTATGGAGCGCCGCGGCAGCGAGTGCGTTATCAAAAACCAGCAGAACAGGTTCCTTCGTATAAACGACAAACAGGGCATCGAGGTCACTACTGCCCTCCGTGCGGGAAAGGACAGCCTTTTCAGGATAGATCAGTTTTCCTCGGGCGTTGAGCGCATTCGCAGAGCGATCGCAGAAGCGCGCGACGTAGTATATTTCTGCGGAAATAATCCTCAGATCGGCGCACGCGAATGCACCGACCGCAGACATCTCGACCTGCCCGAGAAGCAGCGCAGGATATTTGACACAATAATCTCCCTCAAGGAAAACGCGGTCATGTTCATTATCTCGGGCTATCCCTACGCAATTGACGACAGGGCGGCGACCGTCCTGCACATGGCGCACGGCGGCCCTGCGATGGGCGCTGCGGTAACAAAGGTGCTTTTCGGCGACGTTTCGCCTGCGGGAAAATGCCCCGTGACATGGTACACGGGAGAAAACGAGCTGTGCGATATCAAGGATTACAACATTATCCGCACTCAAAGCACCTATCTGTATTACAAGGGCAAGCCGCTGTTCCCGTTCGGACACGGGCTTAGCTACACGACGTTCAGATACGCTTCGGTAACGACAGACAAGATGATCTATGTTCCGGGCGATCGTGTGGAGGTCGCGTTTGACCTTGAAAATACGGGCTTGCGCGGTTCCGACGAGGTCGTTCAGCTTTATGTCGTTCCGCCGAAAATGGCAAGACCGCTTCCGCAGAAGCAGCTCAAGGCTTTTGCACGCGTTAATGTTCCGCGAGGGAAAAAGACAAGGGTAACGCTTTCGTTTGATGTGAACGACCTTGCTTTCTGGGATATCAGCAGCGGAAAATACGAGGTTTACGGCGGGACATATGAGCTTCTGATCGGCGCGTCCTCTGCGGATATCAGACGAACGACCGAAATAAAGGTCAATGCTCCCGAATATAACGGAATTGATGTCACAAAGGCTGTCCCCGCGGCGGCTTCCTGCGATTATCTCGGAACGGAATTTACCGCGGACAGGGAGCTGAACGAGTACGCGCTGATAAACGACTGGCAAAGCTTCCTCAGATACGAGGGCTGCCGTATGCAGGCGAAACATAAGATAGAGGTAATTGCTTCAAATCCCGGCGGAGCGGCAAGGCTGTCTGTCGTTTGCGAGCAGACCGGGCAGGAGATCGCCGCCGTGGATATACCGCCGACGGGCGGATTGTCCGAGTTTGCTACGTTCACGGGCGACGCGGTGCCGCTTGACGGAATGTTCACACTAAGGGTATCATGCAACGGAATGCTTTCGTTTATGTCCTTCAGATTTACCGACTGACAGTGAGGTATAATATGACTAAGGAAGAAATTTTTTCGCATATAGATCACACGCTGCTGCGCGCAAATTCGACCGAAAAGGAGATCGACGCGCTCTGCGGGGAAGCGCTGAAATATAACACCGCTTCGGTATGCATTCCTGCGTGCTATATCTCTCATGTTAGGGAGAAGTTCCCGTCGCTCAATATCTGCACGGTGATTGGCTTTCCGCTCGGCTATTCGACGACTGCGTCGAAATGCTTCGAGGCAGAGGACGCGGTCAGAAACGGCGCGGACGAGATAGATATGGTGATAAATCTCTGCTTTGTTAAAGACCGCAGATTTGACGATGTGGAAAACGAAATAGCCGAGGTCAAGCGTGCGTGCGGCGGGAAACTGCTGAAAGTTATCGTGGAAACCTGTTACCTTACCGAAGAGGAAAAGATAATGCTCTGCGGCTGCGTTACCCGCGCGGGCGCCGACTTCATCAAGACCTCGACTGGGTTTGGCACTGCGGGCGCAAATATAGAGGATATACGTCTTTTCAAGCAGCATATTGGCGGCGGCGTGAAGATGAAAGCGGCGGGCGGAGTCCGCACAAGGGAGGATATGGAAGCGTTCCTCGGCGAGGGATGCGAGCGTATCGGAACAAGCTCCGCTGTCAAGCTTCTGGCTAAGGAGGACTGAATGGCTGAAAGAGTATTTTTGATCGTTCTGGACAGCTTCGGCGTCGGGGCAATGGACGACGCGTCGGATTTCGGCGACGCGGGCAGCAATACGCTGCGTTCCTGTTTCCATACGGGAATGCTTGATGTCCCGAATATGCGCAGTCTTGGGCTGTTCAATATCGACGGCGTAAAGGTCGGGCAGAAATGCGCCGAGCCTGACGGGTCGTACCTGCGCCTGTCTGAGCTTTCAAAAGGTAAAGACACGACGACGGGGCACTGGGAAATTTCGGGCATTGTTTCGGAAAAGCCATTCCCGACTTTTCCCGACGGATTTCCGAAGGAAGTGCTCGACAAGTTCACCGCCGCGACAGGCAGGGGCGTCCTATGCAACAAGCCGTATTCCGGCACAAAGGTCATTGCGGATTACGGAGAGGAGCACCTCAGAACCGGCGACCTTATCGTCTACACCTCCGCGGACAGCGTGTTCCAGATCGCCGCGCATGAGAGCATTGTCCCGCCCGAAAAGCTTTACGAATACTGCCGCATGGCGCGGGAGATACTGACGGGCGATTATGCCGTCGGCAGGGTCATTGCGCGCCCGTTCGAGGGTGAATACCCGTTCACAAGAACGCCGCGCAGGCATGATTTCTCGCTTGTTCCCCCTAGGGAC
>CAMEPN010000239.1 GCA_945931735.1 uncultured Clostridia bacterium | reverse complement strand
CAGCTCATGACAAAGCATACAATACTCTTGCGTTCAGAGCTAGTAACCAAAAAAATAAGGCGGACACAATCGTATCCGCCAACGGTTATTTGTATGATAATCGCACAAATTTCCCACGGTTTCAACTGAATTGATGTTGTTTGTGGAAAGGTGGGGTTATGTGCTGTTGTTTTCTAAATTCGATTTCTGTCCTTTATCTGTCCATCAACAGGAGAAATATCGGGACAAATTTACTGATTTTATGCTTGGGATTAACTGCTCTTTTTCCGCTTAAATAGGGGCTTTGTGGTAAATGGACTTACTGGAGAACTAGCGTAAATCAAAATTTCAATTCCCGTACGGGTCACCATAAGCATAGCTCACATTTGGCTTAACAAAGCCTTTTGTGGGCTTTTCTTTTTGCCAAAATTTCGGCTTGTCCGCTATTTGTCCGCTATTGCGGATTTTTCCGAGATACACTCCTTAAGTCTCCCGCTTGCGACTGTCGAGGAAACCGAACGCTCCGTCCATCGCTTCTGCAATTCTCGCCTGCGAGTTCTGGAACTGATGACAGTACACGTTCAAAGTGCTCAACACATATAATGTCCGCAGTAAAGATTTCGGGGCTTTGTATGATAGTCGGTTACAATATAAAGTTATCTCGTTTCGTGCTATCCATTTCAGCAACTATTAAAAAAGTATCACTCATACAAAAAACACACTTCTCTAATTTGTTTATAACTATGTGGCTACCATTTTGTCCGAAAGTGGAGTGTTGATGCTTATGATAAAACGAAAACCGCTGCAAGTACAGCGGTTATACTGTTTGTCGAATTATCGGTTGCCCTTATGTTCCGTTGGAGCAGGTCAACAGAACAGGGGATATGAATTTTATTAGCGTCTGTTTATTGTATCGCCGGAATTTATTCCTCGGCGCCGCCAAACTGGCTTGGGTGCTTTGCGAAGAAATCAACGCGCGGCTCAAGGAATTTCAGTTTGTGATCCTTGCCGCCTGTGAAGTCCGCCAGAGTGTCGAATATTCTGTCCCAGCTCCAGAAGCTCTTCCCGCAGTCGGGAAGCTGTAAATACTCAAGTATCATCTCCGTGCCGCTCGGAGCCATGGGGTGGAGCAGCACCGCCGCATTCCTTATCATGTGGAACACCTGAATAAGCGCTTTGCGGCGCGCCTCGTTGTCGTCCGCCTTGTCCGCGTCGCCGAGGTTTTTCGCCATATACTTGCTCGCCTTTCTGATGTAGCTGTCGAGGACATAGGTCGCCTGATGGAACTCAAAACGGTACATATACCGCTCGTAATCGAGGACAGCCTTCTTCGCGTCGGCAAGCACCTGCTCGTCCACCTCGCCGACAGGCATAACGCCGTCGAAATACTTCTGCACGGAATAAATGCAGGTGCGGATAATTCTGTTGAACACGTTCGACAGCAGGAAACCGTCCTTAACAACGGGGTCGGGGTCGTCCGGCTTTGCGTTGGGGTTATAGGGCTTCGGCATGAAGCTGACGCTGCGCTGTCCAAGACCCAGCCCGAGGAAGTGCATTCTGAGCTGCTCGGCGGTGTAGTAGTCAAGCAGATCCTGCGCCATGGGAGGCTTTACCGCGCCCGAGCTGGACGCCTTCTTGTCCAGAAACAGAATGTGGTTGTTCGCGCAGAGCACGGGAAGCTGCAATTCGCCGTCCGCAGGGTCGGCGCTGTTCTCCCCCTGCTGCTGACCCATGAACATAGCCATTTCAGCCACGCCGTAGAAATAGATGTTATCCGAACCGATAAACTGGTACACGGTAGCGTCCTTGCTGCACCAGAAATCCTTCCACTCGTCCATGCTCCTGCCCTGCTTTTCCAGCGCAGCCATGGTGAACGAGATAGGCGCCCACAGCGACTCGGGCCATACCCAGACGGTAAGCGGATCCTCGCCCTCAAGCACGGGCGCGGGAACGCCCCACTCGATATTGCCGGTCAGGCGGAACGGCACAAGCGTCTTTCCCGTGCGGTAGCGTATACCGTTTGCGGAGAGTACCGCGGTCGCCTTGTTCATCTCGTCAAGCTCCGCGAATTTTATGGTGAAGCTGGGCTTCTTCTTTTCCTCGATGAACTCATGCTCCGGAAGCTGATCCTTCACAGCGTTGTATTTGTCAAGCAGCTCGTTCTTGATATGCACAACGGGGTCGGCAAGGAACTCCGAAATGGTGCTGGAAACCAGCTGGCGCACATTCTTCTGCTTGGATATATGCTCGGTGTATTCCTTCAGCAGCTTGCTGTAACTCGGCAGGTCGAAATACCAGTTTTCGACGTCCTTCATGATAGGCGTGTCGCCCGTGAGGGTGCTTTTCGGGTCGATAAGGTTCTCCGGCATATACTGATGCCCGAGGTCGCATTCGTCGGCATAGCCCTTTTCGCTCTGGCAGCCGTCGACAGGGCATTTTCCGATGACCTGTCTGCCGTTAAGGAAGCAGCCCGCCTTTTCGTCGTAGAACTGCTTGGTGCTTATCTTTTTGAGATGGCCGTTCTCGTACAGGCGGCGTATGAACTTATCGGAAACCTCGTTGTGTATTTCCGCGGTTCTGCCCAGTCCCGACGCGCCGAAGATGTTGAGGCTTATCTCGTAATCGTCGAGGGTCTTTTTCTGCGCCTTGTGGTTCTCCTCAACAAAATCGTGGATAGTTCCCTTATAGCCCTCGTTCTCGACCAGCTTGCGGTAGCTTTCGGCGATAGGCGAGCCGTAGCAGTCGGTGCCCGACACGAAAATCACGTTTTCGTCGCCCAGCCTGTCCCTGAGAAATCTCGCGTAAACGTCCGCAAAGACGAACACGCCGCCGATATGCCCGAAATGCAGCTTCTTGTTGCCATAGGGCATTCCGCCGGTGACTATTGCCCGCTTCGGAAATTCCGGTCGGGGAATTTCATGCCTTACAAATTCCTTTTTTTCGTCGCTCATTGGTTTTATATCCTTTCTCTCGGTGTACTCCTTTTCCCCTGCATGGGTGTATATTTATAACATATATCATACCACATAATACACAAAAAATCAAGTCGAACAGACAAAATTCAGAAGCCTGACCGATATTGTGTTACCAAACAAAATCAAGAGTTTTGATCTTATGAAAAAATTTCACCCTCTGCTTTATTCTGCAAGCGGAGGGTGTTACATTGAAATTATTGGATTAGTATGCTCAAAATGACAAATTAGGGATGCTATTTTTTAAATATTCTTTGTCAGCCTCAGTCCAGCCGCAGCCGTACGAGTATACCTCCCTTAAGCTTTTTAATTCCGCAATCGGTTTAGTGTCCTTGAGTTTGACTTCTGCAATGTACAATAAACTCAGCTTTGAAAGTGTTGTAATAGGTAAATGTTCAATATCCGCGGGTTTGCTTGATGACCTTGTCTTTGCAGAAATCACACTAGTTGTATTCTGCACGGTGAATTTCAGAGGGGTGATCTTGAACTTGTATGTTGTAGAAGCCTCCAGCCTTTGATGGTGCAGGCAGTGCCTGTGACGTCCTTGTACTTTACATACTTTTTCGTAGTGGGATTGTACTTGTAAACACGGTAACCACCTGCGCCGCTTACCGCTTTCCAGCTCAGCTTAACAGAACTGCTGGTTTTTGTGGCTTTAACGCCCGTCGGCGCAGCCAGCTTTGTGGAAGTAGCTGCCGACGCAGTTACCCCGATAGGTGTGTTCGGCACGCTTACAGAGCCTGCCAGCAGGACAGCCGATATGAGTTTTTGTTTCAGTTTCATATAACCCTCCAAAAGAATGATATAATGTTTTT
>CAMEPN010000238.1 GCA_945931735.1 uncultured Clostridia bacterium | reverse complement strand
ATATCGAGGACCTCGATGATTTCACGGATACTTCCGAGGATACTATTGAAACGACGACCTCGGAAGTACCCGCTGAGTGATTTTGAAATGACAGAAAGGAAAATGATTTGACAAAAGAAGAAAAAATGTCACTCTATCGGTGCATTCTGCGGCAGTTTCCCGATGCGGGGCTGTACCGAGTTTCGCGCATAAATGAGTGGCTGGTAACAAACGGGTATTCTCTCGCAAAGCTCGGATACGGCTCTTTCAGAGAGCTTGCGGAGGACTGCCCGGAGATATTCGGTTTTCAAGATGATGACAACGATGTTTTTATTGTGTTAAAAACATGGCAGGCGGGAGAAAACAGTATGATGAATTTTGCGGCAGCACATCCGGCAGACAGCTTTTTTGGATCAAAAAATATTATTTTGAACGACGACATCATCGAAATGTCACAGCAGTCGCTTTACGCGCTTACAAAAATACTCGGCAACGGGCTGAGCGTGCAGGAAATGAAGCAGGAGATATACGCGCGCTTTGACGAGGCAAAGGAGAACGGCAAGCTCAACTTCCTCGCGGAAAAATATGTGTTCCCGATAGACTGCTGCGAGGACGGCTCGCTTGTCAACGGGATAATCACGAAAAACATCAGCCCGCGCGGGAAGAGTCTTTATTTCTCGTTTGAAAAGACGCAGATACGCGCGTTCGACACTATGCCCGAGCCGAGAAAACGTCCCGTTCATACGCAGAGCGTTTCCGAGGAGGATAAGGCGCTTATTTACCGCATACTTACGGATAATTTTGAGGTAGGAAAGCAGTATCATATGGCAGCGATAAGCAAGCTGCTGACCGACCATAATATCGACAGGACGAAGTACGGCTGCTTTAAGATGAAGGAGCTGCTGGCGCAGCTTGACTATCTCGAGCTTGAGGACGTGGTGCTGGGCGGTGTTCCGCAGATAATGGTTACTATCCATGAGCGCGGAGGAGCTGCGGCGGAGCAGCCCGATGTTCGCGAAAAGCCGTTTACAAAGCCCTATCGCGAGGAGCCTTTACAGGAATATTCCGTTGGCGCGGACGGCGTTCCGCTCGGCAGGCTGGAGTATTTCTGCAATATGCCACCGAAGCCTATGGGTATCTTACAGAAGTATATCGAGGGTCAGGGCATCTATTCGGATTTCCAGACAATGCGCGGCGATTTGTCCGACGATTTCGACAGGGCGCGCGCCGAGGGAAAAACAAGGTTCTACGAGCAGAAGCTGATATTCCCGACAAGCTACAAAAAGGAGGACGGCTCTCCCGTCGAGCTTACGCTCAAGCCTAACGGCAGAGAAGGGAAGCCGTGGTTCCTGTACTATGTCGATACTACTGTCCGCGAGAAGAGCGCGCAGCCTGTCCCCCCGGGAAAGCAGCTCGAAAGCTTTGCGTTTCTCGGGAGCTGGTCGGGATTTCTTTCCGAGCTTGCGGAGAAGGCGGTCGCGGAGGAATGGGATTTTCAGGACAGCCCGCGCAGGAATTATCAGATACTGATACAGTATATAAAGTACACGTTCAGCCGTCTTGTGAACGAAAACAAGGTCTGCATTTCGTCGGACAATATGTTCGCGGCGTTCAACACAGGGCTTGTCGACAACCACTACGACGACATCTACGCCTGCTTTGTCCCCAACGACAACGCCGACACCAAGTGGAAGTTCACGGGTTTCTGCACGGCGGCTTCGGGCGGGCTTGGAAAGCAGCTTGTAAATTACTTCAACCCGCTGCCCGAGCCTCCGACGTATTTCAAGCGGAGCGAGGATCTTTTCTTTGACCTCACGAAGCAGCTCCACCCCGATTTCGAGCATATCATCATAGACAACATAAAGCGCCTTCCGCTGCAATTCCTTATCGACCAGTTTTTCGACGTTACCGAAGCTAGGGAGCTGGTGGAGAAGATTCGCGACTGCGGAAGCGGCAGGAGCAGGGAGCGCGCCGAGCTTTACGAGCAGCTAAAGGAACTGCTCAAGAACAACAACCGCCTTTTCATAAGGATAAAGAACAGGATAAACGACTCAATAGAGCTTGCGAAAAAGCGCGTCCGCTGGAATTACAAGACGGCGATACCGTCGTATTTCCCGAGGAGAAATTCAATGTCGCTCATGCTCCCGCTCGGGCTTACGGACGAGGAAACTCCCGACGTGGCTTTGGTCGTCGAGCTGACCCATTCCGGCAATTATCAGGGGCAGACGATACTGACCCTGCCGCAGGCGTATATTGACGCGCGGCTGATGTGCCGCCTGTCGAGCGACTGGCTCTCTCCGTCGCAGATATTTGTAAGTCATGACCAAGAGGGACAGGATTTCTCGGCAGTCGACGACGAATTTGCCGATATAGATTAAGAGGTAATATGGTTTTTGAGGATTTCATAAAGTCAGAGGAATATCCGTTCGAGGCGCAGACCGATATTTGGGGCGACAGCGTTCGCATTCTGGTCGACCTTGACGACAAGGAGGACTATGTGACTGCCCTGCGCGGGTATATAAGCCCGATAAACGCGAAGCTGAAATGGCTATGCGAGAATAGGGAAAGCGTGCTCGACTGCATTGTCGGCGCGGGAATGATCGCTATGGCGGAGCACCGTGTGGGCAATATGGAGGACGCAGGGGAGATGTCGCTGCCGATAGAGGAGGAGCTTTTCCGAAGCGGCGTTCACTTTGACGAAATAATAGCCTGCTGCGACGAGGGGCACAGCAACGTAACGCTGGAGTGCTATCTTGTATGTAAACCCGACTATTTCTCGGGGCAGCCGATACAGCTTTTTGTAAACCCCGATCTCAGCCTTTACTGCAACGGGGTCGTATGACAGAAATTATGCCGCGCAGCATTCCGCCGCGCGGCTGTTTTTATTCTTCCATTTGTTTTCCGAAGTACATTGCCGCGGCTTGGACGAGGGCGGTCTGCTCAGAGGTGGCAAGAGCGTTGTCCTCGGGAGCGAGCATTATCACCGCGCCGTTTACGTCGCCCTGCGCGAGGATAGGGGAGCAGGCTATTGCGTAGCGGTCTATCCCCTCGATAGGATTGAGCCGCTTGTCGTTCTTGTTGTTATATGCGTAGGATTTGCGCTGCTCAATGAGGTCCTCAAGCGAGCCGGAAACGCGGCGCTCGATCACTTCCTTTTTGGAAATGCCCGATACGGCGATAACATGGTCGCGGTCGCAGATGACGGTCGGACAGCCGCCTACCTTGGACAGTACGTCGGCGTACTGCGACGCGGTGCCGCTTATCTCGCCGACGGGGGAGTATTTCTTGAATATAACCTCTCCGTCGGGGCTGGTGTAGATTTCTAAGGGGTCGCCCTTACTGAACACATTGACACGGATAACCTTGTCCCTTTTGTTGGAACTTCTCTGGGTGACCGTTTGTTCGATATTAACCGTGTCGCAGTTAAAATTTGCGGTAAGACCCTTCTGCGGTTCAAGCCTTAGCAGCGCGTCAATGTTCGGTTTGAGAGTTATCTCGATCCTGTCCTCATATACGAGTATCTTCTCGATTATCACCTCAAGGTCGGCACGGGTGAGAGCGTCCTTTTCGATGATGTCGTTGAAGATGTCTATTGCGGTTTTTGCCGTTCTGTTGACCCGAACAACTGCGCTCTGCTTTTCCGCAAGAAGTCCTATCTGGCTTTCAAGTGAGTCGATCTGCTTTGCAAGGTCGTCCAGCATTTCGCCGTAGGTTTCGTCATAGAGCGCCGCGTTTTCGGGGTTTCGGGCTATCTCCTTTATCTTCTGCCGTGCAAGCCGCTTCATCTCTGATTTTGCGTCCTCTATTCCGTCTCCC
>CAMEPN010000237.1 GCA_945931735.1 uncultured Clostridia bacterium | reverse complement strand
AATGGTTATCGACGCCGTAAAGGTCACCGATACCGAGGCTCCAAGCTCCACGCTTCGCGCCGCACAGACGGGCGAAACGACTATCGAGAAGATAGCAAACGGCTTCAAGGCTACGGTTACATTTGAAAACGAGGGCATCGTTGTTCCTTATTACGTTACCGTGACCGACGACCACTTCGACATAGCGGTTGCGGTCGACGAGATATTTGAAACGGAGATAAACGACCCCGAGAATATCAAGGAAGCTTCCCGCTCCATCGTTGATATCAACCTCTTCCAGGACCTCGGCGCAGGCTATGTCGATGAAGAGGGCTATATCGTAACTCCCGACGGCTCCGGCGCTGTTATCAACTTCAACAACGGCAAGACCGGCGCTGCCGAATACAACCAGCAGCTCTACGGCAGAGATCTTGCGATAAGCCAGGACATGGCTCCGAAAAAGACCGAGCAGGCTTATCTTCCCATAATGGGTATCGTCAAGGAGGACAGCGCGCTGCTTGCTGTCGTAACGGACGGCGCCGCTTACGCAACGGCAAGAGCTTCCGTTTCCGGTCAGAGGGCGACAGGCTATAACTCCGCATGGTTCGAGTTCTCGCTGCGCTCTACCGACAGCTACTACATGGGCGGCTCCAACGCCTCTGCGCTTAAGGCTTACCAGACCAACAAGATTCCCGAATCCAAGGTAGCCGTAAGATACTACCCCATCGCCAAGGAAGGCGCAAGCTACGTTGACATCGCCCTTCGCTATCAGAAGTACCTCGTTGAAGAGCAGGGCATGACCAAGAAGACCACGGCTGACCAGTCGCCGTTCTATCTCGACATCTTCGGCGGAACAGTTAAGGAACGCTCCGTTCTCGGCTTCCCCGTTAAGCTTGAAACCGCGGCGACGACCTACGAGCAGGCTAAGCAGATAGTTGAGGAATTCAACGCAGCGGGCATTGACGACCTTATGATAACCTATATTGATTTCAATAAGGCAGGCATAACCAGTCGAATTTCAAGCTCCGTTGAATATTCCGGCACTCTCGGCGGCAAGAATAAGTTCAGCGCGCTCAAGGCGTACTGCGACGGCATCGGCGCAACGCTCGTTCCCGACGTTGACCTGATGAACTACGAGAGAAGCGGCAACGGCTACTCCAAGACGGGCGCGTCCGTTATCGGCGTAACAAAGGCTTACGCGATGCAGAACGTATACGAGCTTGCTTTCGGCACTCCTCATGACACAAGAACAGGCTGGTACATACTCACACCCGCGTACCTCACAAAGGCTTACGGCTCTGTGGTTTCCAGCTACGTTTCCGAGGGCATGAACGCGATATCGGTCGGCGACGGCACGAATATGCTGTACAGCGACTTCAGCGGCAACGAGAGCAAGGCGACTTCCAGACAGCAGGCAGTTGAGTATCTCAAGCAGTGCTACGAGATGATAAACAACAGCGGCATGACCTTTGTTGCTTCCGCCTGCAACGATTACGCGATACCCTATGCGGACTTCATCAAGGACGTTCCGCTTTACAGCAGCGGCTACGATATCTATGACTACGATATCCCGCTTTATGAGATCGTTATCCACGGATACGTTCCCTACACTACCAAGGCTAAGAACGCAAGCGCAAGCGCAGACGAGCTGTTCCTGCTCTCCGTTGCTACCGGCACTCCCGTTCACTACGAGGTAATGTACGAGGATCCGAACGAGTTTACCGACTGCTCTTACGACGAGCTGTTCTATACAAGCTATAAGGGCTGGGTAGAAACCGCGGCGAATGAATACAAGCTCTGCAAGGACATTGTATCCAAGGTTTCCGAGGCGACGATAACAAACTTCGAGTACATCTCCGAGGACGTTGTTCAGACGACATTCTCCGACGGTACGGTATTCAAGGCTGACCTTGGAAACTACACGCTCGAGGTAAACGGCAAGGCAGTTGACCTTGCACAATATGGACTGAAAGGAGCGACAACTGACTGATGAGTGACGAAAGAAATTTCGACATTGAAGGCGGTTCCGAGATGAACGCCGTCAATGATGTTTCGGAACCGATGGCTGCCGAAACAGAACCGGTCATTGCCGAGGCTCCGGCTCCCGTCAGGGCTTCCGCGCACAACACCGCTGCAGCCGCTGCATTGAACGCGGCGAACGAAGAGGTGGATATCCGCAGAAAAGACGGTGAAAAGGTTCAGCGCAAGATAAAGACCAACAAGATCCCCTATGAGAAGAAAAAGTGGCTGTACGGCTACGGATTTATCGCTCTGTGGGCGATAGGAACGCTGTGGCTGTTCATAATCCCCGTTCTTACCTCTCTGTGGTACTCCCTGTGTAATACCCAGCTGCTCGATAAAGCGGGCGCGCTTGAGGTCGGCATGACCTCCGCAGGTATCTCCACCGAGTGGAACAGCTTCGGCAACTACATAAAGGCATTCACGGTCGACACCGACTTCCCGCAGCTGCTTGCGCAGTCGCTGGGCGAGATCCTGCCGCAGGCTGCCGTTATACTGATATTCTCCCTCTTCATCGCGGTAATCCTCAACCAGAAGTTCAGAGGAAGAACTCTTGCGAGAGCGATATTTTTCCTGCCTGTTCTTATCGCGACCGGTCCCGTTATCTCCGTTATCAACGGTGATATGGCGTCGCAGGGCGTTTCCGACGCAGCGCAGTTCAGCTCGCTGTTCAAAACGGACCTTGTTACCGAGCTGATGGAGTTCATCGGTATCTACAACATCAACCAGACATTCACGGAATTTATTCAGGATATCACATCTAACGTCCTGAACCTCGTATGGAACTCGGGTATCCAGATCCTGATCTTCCTCTCCGCTCTTCAGAATATCCCGCCGTCCGCAAAGGAAGCGGCAAACATGGAGGGCGCTACCGCATGGGAGTTCTTCTGGAAGATCACCTTCCCGATAATCAGCCCGATGATCCTCGCAAACCTTGTTTACACGATCATCGACGCGTTCGTATCCACAGACAACGTTGTCATGAAGTACGTTCTCGCGCAGTCCAGACAGTGGGAATACGGCTACTCTGCAGCCCTTGCTTGGATTTACTTCGCGATAGTCGGAGCGGTGCTCGGTCTGGTATGCTTTATCGTAAACAGATTTGTTTACTATGAGAATGAATAAGGAGGTTAGAGAAGTGACAGATAATAATATTTTTCCCGCCGAGGGAAACGAGAATGTTGCTAATCAGCCTGCTGAAAATGTAACAAACACTGCTGAAGAGAGCATGGTCGCTTCCGCCGCAGAGGCGGAGGAGGCTACTCTCGAAAGCGTAGCGGAAACAATGGCGGACATCAACGTAAGCAGCGCTGCCGCCGCAGTTGTCCCCGCTAAAAAGCCCGCAAAGGCAAAGAAGAAAAAGGACGATTACAGAGTAAGCAACTTTGATATCATCAAGAACTGGCGCCACTACAACACCAAGGAGAGAAAGCACTACAACTACATCTTCTGGCACCGCATCGCGGGTTATGTCTGGCCGCTGTTCAGATTTATCATAATCTTCGGTCTGTCGTTCGTAATTCTGTATCCTATCCTTTACATGATCTCCACATCGCTGCGTCCGCAGGCGGAGATGAACGACCCCTCGGTAATGTGGATCCCCAAAACGATCCGTTTTGATAACTTCGTAGAGATATGGAACGCGATAAGCTATCCCAGCACGCTGTGGAACACGCTCGTTCTTAACATCGTGGCTTCGGTGCTTCAGGTAGGAACCTGCGCGCTGACGGGCTACGGCTTCGCAAGATTTAAGTTCAAGGGCAAGAACTTCCTGTTCGTTATCGTACTGCTTCAGATCATCGTTCCTACTCAGATAATCATGATCCCGCAGTATATGCAGTTCAGATATTTCGATATCTTCGGTCTGCTGAGC
>CAMEPN010000236.1 GCA_945931735.1 uncultured Clostridia bacterium | reverse complement strand
TTTACCGTCAGACGATGTTCGCGGAGTTCGAGCTGATGATCAACCAAAAGGCGGAAAACGGCGAGAGCCTTACCGCAGAGTCGCTGTGCGAAATGTATCGTGAGCTGAACAGGCAGTATTACGGCGACGACCTCGTAATCGACCGCGAGCTTGACATGGAGTGGGCGAGAATACCGCATTTTTACTACAATTATTATGTTTACCAGTATGCGACGGGCTTTTCCGCAGCGATAGCGCTGTCGCAGAGGATACTGAACGAGGGCGCGCCCGCTGTTTCGGATTATATCGGGTTCCTGAGCGGCGGCTGCTCAAAGGATCCTATCTCGCTGCTTAAGGGCGCGGGAGTGGACATGACCTCAAAGCAGCCCGTGGAAAGCGCGCTGAAGCTTTTCGGCTCGCTGCTTGACGAGATGGAAGAGCTTATGAGCTGACGGAGGCAGAATGAACACAGAACAGGAAAATTCAGTCATAAAGCTCCTCAAGTCAATGTACGGGGGATATCCTAACGCGGTCGCGCTGCTGGACAGGACGCTCGCCTGCATATACAGCTCGCGCCCCGCGCTGTTTTCGGAGGGAATGGCGCTGCAAAATATCGCGCGCGGAAAGCTGAGATACCCTATGCGGGAATTTACGCAGCTTAGGGTGCTGCTGCGCGACGAGTTTTATTGCGCGAGAATAACCCCTCTTAAGAACGAATACGGCGACCCGTGGCTGTATGTCTGCGAGTTTGTGGACGGAAGCTCCGCGGCGGACATTGCGGCGGACACCGACCTTTTCGCAAAGGCGCTGCCTGTTTTCAACGCGGTCGAGTACAATCTCGCTAGCCTTTGGAAAAGCGCCAATGCGCTCGGCGAAAGCATTCCCGAGGAAAACGCCGCCGCAGCCGCGCAGATAAACGCAGTGGAAAGCGCGCTCGCGAACATCAGCTCGGTAACAAAGAATGCGTCGGAGTATGCCGATATGATGTTCGGCGAAAAGGACACCGTAGCCCTTGACGCCGCGGCGCTTATGACAAGCCTTGTCCGCCGCTGCAACGCGGCGCTCGCGAAATGCGGCAGGCGCGTCGAGCTGCTCTGCGACAGCGACGAGCTTATTATCGGTGCGGACTGCCGCCATGCTGTCGCGGCGCTGGTGAACGCAATACAGAACGCGCTGCTTTATTCCCCGCGCGAGAGCGTTCCCATTATCGCGGTTTACCGCGTGAACGAGGGGAAGCGGGTGTTCGTTGAGTTCAAGTTCACCAACGAAAACGTGATGTTCACCGACAAGGACTTCAAGGACAGCGTGAACGTGAATTTCAGCTACCAGCGCATAGGCTGGGGCATTCCCATAATAAAGCGCTTTGCGGATGAAAGCGGCGGCAGGTTCTCCATGGAGGACGACGGCGGCAGGGTGTGCGTGCGCCTTACGCTTCCTTCTCCCGTCGGCGAGCTTACGCCCGAAGTCGCGCTGGAGCAGTTTACCTATGTTTATTACAGCACGGGAGTGCCGGATATCCTCGAAACGAAAATGCGCGAGGTCGCGGAGTTTTTCGGCGAAAAGCCGTGAATATTCATTGGGCTGTCACGCTGTTTTCATTTTCGCAGGGTATAATCAAGATGCAGTCGGTAAATCGGCGGCATTATTCATGATTTCTTCCCCAATTTTCGGCGTTTGTTTCTTTATAAGAAGAACGCCGATTTCTTCGGAAAAATTATTATTATGAAAAGAAACTGTTGCAAAGTAAATTAAAAGGAGAAACAGCTTATGTACAGGATCCTTGTAGTAGACGATGAGGAGAATATCCGCGAGGTAATTAAGGAATACGCGGAGTTCGAGGGGCATAAGGTCGACGAGGCGTGCGACGGTATGCAGGCTATCGAAATGGCAAAGGCGAACGACTACGATATAATCATCATGGACGTAATGATGCCGCGATTGGACGGCTATTCCGCCTGCAAGGAAATACGGAAGTTCAAGCAGACCCCCGTGCTCATGCTCTCCGCGCGCGGCGAGGAGTATGACAAGCTGTTCGGCTTCGAGCTTGGAATTGACGACTACGTTGTAAAGCCGTTTTCTCCCAAGGAGGTAATGGCGAGGATAAACGCGATCGTAAAGCGCAATTCCTCGGCGGCGGCTCCCGCGGCGGCTGCGCCAGAAACGGAGAAGTTCGAGGGGCTGGAGATAAACTTCACCTCGCGCGACGTCTACATCGACGGCGTAAAGGCGAACCTCACCCCGAAGGAATACGACCTGCTTTTCTACCTTGTAAGGAACAAAAACATTGCCCTTACGAGGAACAAGCTGCTTGAGGAGGTATGGGGCTACGACTTCTTCGGCGACGACCGCACCATTGATACGCACATAAAAATGCTCCGAAACAATCTCGGCCCGTACCGCAAGTTTATCGTTACACTGCGCGGGCTAGGCTATAAATTCGAGGCGTAAGCATGAATTTTTTCCGCAGCATAAAATACAAGGTCTGGGTGCGTTTCGAGATAGTCGTTATCGCAATGCTCGCCTTTACTTATGTTTTTCTTATCGCAATGTTCCCGAGCTTTTACGAGTGGATGAAAACCTACGAGATAAGCGAAACGCTGGTGGATATCCGCGCGCACTGGTACAGTGATGATATCGCCGACGTCGTAAACAGCGAGGCTAACGAGAAGAAAATGTACATCGAGATCTATTTTCCCTCGAACGGCTATTCCTATGTTGCGAACAGGCTGGGCGGCAGCGTATCCCTCGCGGTCATCGCCAAGGAGGGCTACCGAAGCGAAGTCCGCGAGAGCAGCACGGGCATGGTCTACCGCCGCTTCCGCGACGAGGCGGAGGACAACACCATTTTAATGGTCGGAAGCTATATCGGCAGCGACCGCGAAAACCCCGACGCATATGTGTTCATATGCAGCTATCTCCAGCCGATAGGCACGACAGTGAGCATTTTCACGCGGCAGTTTTTATTTGTCGGGATAATCATGATGATACTGACGATGTTCATGTCTGCGCTGTTCGCGAATAATATTTCCGACCCTATCATACGCGTAAACAACGCCGCGAAGAGCCTGCCGCAGGGGAAATTCGAGCTTGAGGGCGGAAAGAACGACTATGCCGAGATAAAGCAGCTTACCGCAACGCTGCAATCCGCTTCAAAGGAGATCGCGAAATCCGACGACCTGCGCCGCGAGCTTATGGCGAACATCTCGCACGACCTGCGCACTCCGCTCACCATGATAAAGGCGTATGCGGAGATGATACGCGACCTCTCGGGCGACAACCCCGAAAAGCGCGAAAAGCACCTTAAAATAATCATCGACGAAACTGACAGACTGTCGTCGCTTGTCAATGATATTCTCGACCTGTCGAAGCTGCAGGCGGGCGTCACGGAAATGCACATGGAAACGTTCGATCTTACCGAGCGGCTTTCGGGCGTTATTTCCCGATTTGACATAATGAAGGTCAACGATGGGATAATCATTGACCTCAAGGCAGAGGAGCACATAGTCATCACCGCCGACATAACCAAGCTCGAGCAGGTGGTGTACAATCTGATAAACAACGCCGTCACCTACACCGGCGACGACAACACCGTTATAGTAAAGCTTTACCGCAAGGAGGGCGGAATGGTGCGCTTTGAGGTCATTGACCACGGCGACGGAATTTCCCCCGAATATCTCCCGTACATCTGGGACAGGTATTACAAGGTGAGCGAGCGCAACGGCACGCACAAGCGTGCGAAAATGGGCAGCGGCATCGGTCTGTCCATCGTAAAGAGCGTACTCGAGCAGCACGGCTTTGCCTACGGCGCGGACAGTACGGTAGGCGAGGGGAGCACCTTCTGGTTCGAGGCACCCGAATATGTTCCCGAGCCGGAGCAGCCCAAGCCCGTGAAGCAGCG
>CAMEPN010000235.1 GCA_945931735.1 uncultured Clostridia bacterium | reverse complement strand
TCCTCAAAAAGATGAAATAACCCCGCAGTGCCGCAAAACGCGCGAAACGCATATACTGCCTCAAGGAGGCGGTTCAGATGCAATATCTGTATGTGTTTATACTGATGTTTCTTTCGATATTCGGGCTGGTCATGCTGATAAGGCTGTTTTTCGGAGCGCTGTTAAGGAGCGCCTCAAGGCAGTTTGACGTGTATGTAAAGGCGGACGAGGACGTCGGCGAGTTCGTTGAATTTGCGCGCAGGTCGGAGCATATCGGGAATATATACCTCATTCCCCGCGAGGGCGGAGAGGAAACCGCGGAAAAACTCGCGGAACAATACGCCGACGTGAGTGTCGTCGGTAAAACGGGTCGGTGAATATCTTTTGGAAAACAATGCGGAGCTTCTGTCCGTTTCGGGAACGGTGGAGGACGTCATCTTTTATAATGAGGAAAACGGCTATATCGTTCTCGATATGGACGTTGAGGGAACGCTGCTGACTGCCGTCGGGAATATGGGCGACGTGCGCGAGGGCGAAAAGCTCACGCTGTACGGCGACTATGTAAATTCCCAAAAATACGGCAGGCAGTTCCGCGTGGATATTTTCGAGCGCGCAATGCCCGAGGACGTCAACGCGATAAGGAAATACCTCGGTTCGGGCGTTATCGCGGGGATCGGTCCCGCTATGGCGAAGCGCATAGTTCAGGCGTTCGGCGGGGATACTCTGAAAGTCCTCGAGGATAAGCCGGAGCAGCTTTCCGCCATAAAAGGTATCTCCCCCGAACGCGCGCAGAGCATCGGCAGGGAGTTCCGCAGCATTTCGGGCTTAAGAAAGGCGATGACGTTCTTCTCGGCATACGGGATACAGCCTGTCTACATTGCGGCTGCCTGGAAAACCTACGAGGGGAGAACGGTCGAGATAGTACGCGAGAACCCCTACTGCCTGTGCGAGAACGGGATAGACCTGCCGTTTGCGGACGCGGACAGAATGGCAATGGCGCTCGGCATTCCCCGCGACAGCGAGGAACGTATCTACGCGGGAACGCTGTGGGTGCTCCGCCACAACGCCGACAACGGCAATACCTGTATGCGCGAGGCTGAGCTGACCGAAAAGGCTTCGCAGGCGCTTTTGGTAAGCGAGAGAGCCTGCTGGGAAATACTTGCGCTTGCGGAGGGCAGGGGCGATATCGTCCGCGACGACAAGTACGACGATAAATTTGTATTTCTGACCGAATATTACAACGCGGAGATGTTCATTGCGGAGAAGCTCGCCGAGATGATAAAGCGCGACGACATCTCCTCGAGCGATTATTCCGAGGAGATAGACGCAATCGCATGGACGCAGGGGATAGAGTACGCCGAGCGGCAGCGCGAAGCGATAAACGGCTGCATGAACAATCATGTGTTTATCCTAACTGGCGGCCCGGGAACGGGCAAAACGACTACGCTGAACGCGGTCATTGCGCTTTGCAGGCAGCGCGGGCTGAAGCTTAAGCTCGCCGCGCCGACGGGCAGGGCTGCGAAGCGCATGGCAGACCTCACCGGCGCGCCCGCGCAGACGATACACAGGCTGCTTGAGGTCGACTTTGCGTCGGGGGGACATTCGTTCCGCCGCTGCGCGGACAACCCTATAAGCTGCGACGTGCTGATAATCGACGAGATGTCAATGGTGGACACGCTGCTGATGGCGTCGCTGCTAAAGGCGGTGAAGAGCAGGACGCGCCTTATCATGGTCGGGGACAGCAGCCAGCTTCCATCGGTCGGCGCGGGGAATATCCTGCGCGACCTTATTGACGGCGGGAGAGTGCCGAAGGTCGAGCTTAAGGAGATATTCCGACAGGCGGCGCAGAGCCTTATCGTCACGAACGCGCACAGGATAGTGCGCGGCGAAATGCCTGTTCTTAACGACAGGAAAAGCGACTTTTTCTTCATGCCCTCCGACAGCGAGGAGAACACGCTGCGGCTGGTCATCGAGCTATGCAGGACGCGCCTGCCGAAAACCTACGGCTTCGACCCGATGGACGATATTCAGGTGCTGTGCCTGTCCAAAATGGGAACGGTGGGTACTCAGAGCGTGAACAAGGAGCTTCAGCTCGCGTTAAATCCCCCCTCGAAAAACAAGCGTGAGCTTAAATACATAAAAACGCTTTTCCGCGACGGCGACAAGGTGATGCAGACCAAGAACGACTACGACGTTGAATGGCGGCGCGGCGACGAGAAATCCCACGGAATATTCAACGGCGACATCGGGCGTATAAAGTCCGCCGACAGGGTGAACGATATGTGCGAGATAGATTTCGACGGGAGAACGGCGGCATACGACAGCGAAATGCTGCGCAGGATAGAGCACGCGTACGCCGTGACCGTACACAAAAGTCAGGGCAGCGAATATCCCGCGGTGATAATCCCGCTCCCGAACGGCATGGACAGGCTGTCCTACCGAAACCTGCTGTACACGGCGGTGACGCGCGCCAAGAAAATACTTATCCTCATCGGGACGCCGAACAAGGTTTACGGAATGGTGAGCAACGACAGGCGCACGCGGCGGTATTCCTGCCTTAAGCCTATGCTGGAGGATCATTTTGTTTAAGGACATAACGCACGCCGCGCTGTCGGTCGTTTTCCCGAACAGGTGTCCGTTCTGCGACGGCATTGTGGGCGCGCGGGAGTATTACTGCCCCGAGTGCGCGGCGTCGCTTCGGTATATCGAAAGCGGAACTGTTGAGCCGCCGCACGGCTTGTCCGAGCTTTATGCCTGCTGCGAATATTCGGGCGCGGCGAGGAATGCGGTGCATCGGCTGAAAAACGGCTCCTACGGCTATACTGCGGAGGCTTTCGGCGTGATGATGACGGAGGTCGTCGGGGAGAATTTGCGCGGCTACGATATTCTGGTGCCTGTCCCCAGCTCGTTCGAGAGCATTCTGCGGCGAGGTTATGCGCCCGCGGAATACATTGCGCGCGAGATTTCCCGCCGCAGCGGCGTACGCGTTGTTGAGGCTATTTCCGCTTCCGATGAAAAGGAGGAGCAGAAGCGCTTCCGAGCGGCGGAGCGTATCGTGAACGCCCGCAGGAGCTTTGTACTTTCCGGCGGAAAGGCTGTTCGCGGAAAGAAAATTCTTCTTATCGACGACATCTGCACGACGGGCGCAACGCTTTCCTCCTGCGCGGAACTGCTCCGTAATGCGGGAGCGGCGGAGGTCGGCGGCGCGGTGTTCGCGAAAACCGTCGGCAGCGCTTGAAAAAATAATCGTAATGTGTTATACTGAAATATCGGCTATAAAAATATAAAGGAATGTTTCTATGACTTCAATAGTATCCGCGGATGAAATGGCATTGCAGCGGGAAGATATGAAAAAGGTCGCGCCGCACAACGCACAGCGCGACGAGCCGCCGATAGCCCATGTGCACAGCTTCGGCTGTCAGCAGAACGTGAGCGACGGCGAGAAAATAAAGGGAATGCTCGCGGAGATGGGATACGGCTTTTCGGGGGACAGCGACGGGGCTGACCTCGTGCTGTTCAACACCTGCGCCGTCCGCGAAAACGCGGAGGACAGGGTGTTCGGAAATCTCGGGGCGTTAAAGCACAACAAGCGCCGCAAGCCCGATATGCTTATCGGCGTGTGCGGCTGCATGGTGCCGCAGGAACACATCACCGAGCGCATAAAGAAAAGCTTCCCGTATGTCGACATGATATTCGGAACGCACGTCCTGCACACGCTCCCGCAGCTTATTTACGAAACGCTGACGACAAGGAAACGGCATATCTCCATACCCGAAAGCGACGGCGTTATCGCCGAGGGGATACCGCTCCGCCGCGAAAGCGCGCTCAAGGTCAGCATACCGATAATGTACGGCTGCAACAACTTCTGCACCTACTGCATCGTGCCGTATGTGCGCGGCAGGGAG
>CAMEPN010000234.1 GCA_945931735.1 uncultured Clostridia bacterium | reverse complement strand
ACGTTCAGCTTGTCCGCAACCTTTGCGCCGCCGAGGATAGCAACGAAAGGACGAACAGGGTTCTCAACAGCGTTGCCGAGGAACTCGATCTCCTTGTTCATCAGGTAGCCAACAGCTGTTTCCTTGACGAACTTTGTAACGCCGACTGTGGAAGCGTGCGCTCTGTGGGAGGAACCGAAAGCGTCCATAACGAAGATCTCGTTGTGAACGAGGTCAGCCAGCTCCTTGGAGAAGCCCTCGCCGTTCTTGGTTTCGTCAGCGCCGCGGAAACGAGTGTTCTCGAGAACAACGATCTCGCCGTCTTTCATAGCAGCAACGGCAGCCTTTGCGTTGTCGCCTACTACTGTATCATCGGGAGCGAAAGTAACCTTTGTGGAAACAAGCTCCGCGAGTCTGTCTGCAGCGGGCTTGAGGGAGAACTTTGCTTCGGGGCCGTTCTTCGGCTTGCCGAGGTGAGAGCAAAGAACTACCTTTGCGCCGTTCTCTGTCAGCTTGTTGATAGTGGGCAGAGCCGCGGTAATTCTGTTGTCGTTGGTGATCTTGCCGTCCTTCATGGGCACGTTGAAGTCAACGCGCACGAGGACATACTTGTCCTTTACGTTTAAGTCTTCTACATTCTTCTTGTTAAGCTTGCTCATGGTATTATTTCCTTTCACAATGAAAATATTGAACAGTTTGAGCGGGACGCGCGCTCAGCAGGGCTGTACCGCGCCGTTGACTGTCTGCACTTTCTATTGTACAATATTTCTATTTATTTTGCAAGTGTTTTTTCAAAGAAATCGTTAAATTTTTATTAATTCGAAAACAAAACAGCCTGTTGAATATGCTGCAACAGGCTGTCATATCATTTTATTTACATTTGCGGGGTCATTACGGCAGGCATTATAAGCATTGCCTCAATATCCGAAGCGGGGCGTGGCTTGCTGTAATAGTACCCTTGAGCGAGGTCGCAGCCGATCTGCGTGAGGTAATCGCACTGCCCCTTTGTTTCAACGCCCTCTGCGAGGACGACAAGGCTCATTGCCTTTCCGAGGTCGACTATCGCGCCGGTTATCTGCTTGGAAACATCGTTCTCGTCGATGTCGCAGACAAGGCTCCTGTCGATCTTCAGAATATCCAGCGGAATCATTTTAAGCGACGAAAGCGAGGAATAGCCGCTTCCGAAATCGTCCATCGAAATGCTTACGCCAAGCCCGCGTATCTTCCCGAGGACGCCTATCGTGCGGTCGATATCCTGCATAGCCATAGTTTCCGTGACCTCTATTTCGAGGTATTTGGGGTCAAGACCGGTTTCCGCGAGCGCATTCTTTATCGTGGCGTATACGTCGGTGCGGTAGAACTGTGCCTGCGACATATTCACAGACATTTTCAGCGGCTTTAGCCCCTCGTCCTGCCAACGCTTGCACTGGCGGCAGGCGGTCAGAAGCCCCCATTCGTCTATCTTGGTGATTATCCCCGTTTTTTCCGCAAGCGGGATAAATTTATCGGGAGCGACAAACCCCATCGTCGGGTGGTGCCAGCGTATAAGCGCCTCCACGCCGCGCATTTCGCCGGTCTTAAAGGATATCTTCGGCTGATAGTACAGCTCGAACTGACCCTCGTTAAGCGCTGTCATCATCTCCGTGCGCAGCATCTCGTTTTCCACCATGCGGTTTTCCATATCGCGGCTGAAAAACGTGATACGGGTGCCCTCTTTGCGCATCATAAGGCAGAGATTTGCCTTATTGTACATTGTGTGGATATCATCGTGCATATCAAAGAAACACACGCCCGTGAAGAAATTCACCTGCTCTCTGAGAGCGCCGCTGGCTATCTCCTTGGCAAGATTTTCTCCGAACTTCGCCGCTGCGGACTGAACGTCCTCCTCATTGCTGCAATGCGTTAAAACAGCAAAATCATCGGTGTTCACGCGGCTGATGACGTCACCCTCGGCTGCGGTTTTCCTGAGCGCCTCGGCGAAGCTCTTAACAACGCTGTCGCCCGTTTCCGTGCCAAAAAGAGTGTTTATTTTCCCGAGCTGCTCCACATCAAAAACTAAAAGCGCAAGGCCGGTGTCACCCGACTGCTTAGCTTTTTCGAGGGCGATATCTCCGCTTTTCATAAAACCGTCGCGGTTGATAAGACCTGTCATCTTATCCCTATCATTTTCAACCGAAGCAGTTTTTTTAAGCAGCGTGACCCTGCGCAACGTAAAAATAAGCGCGGCAATAACAACCGCAAGAGCAGCACTGAGTGCAATTACTGCTATTTCCATGCAGATACCGCCTCCCTTTTATTTTGCTCTAAACTTAATTATAACATATTATTCCTCGAATTTCAACCCTTTAATCATGTTAAATTAAGAAAATCGTATTCTTAACCTATTTTAACAAAAATAAAACCCGCAGCGGCGAAGCACTGCGGGCTGAATATTACAAATTACTGCTTGTCTTCGATATACTTTACGATATCGCCGACGGTCTTGATGTTCTCAACCTCGTCCTCGGGGATATCAACGCTGAACTCGTCCTCGATATCCATAACAAGGTCAACAACGTCGAGCGAATCAGCGCCGAGGTCGTCTGTGATGGAAGAGGTTTCTGTGATGCTGTCCTTATCAGCAATATCAAGGCGCTCCGCGATCAGGTCTCTGACTTTCTCAAAAATATCCATGGTAAATTCCCTCCAAATAAATTTGCCACTTATAACCGTAGCTTATTAACATGATATATTATAAATCATCTGTAAAAAATAATCAATACCCAAAAAACAAAAATATAAAGTTATTTTTCACAAAGTTATTCGGTAAACATGCCGATTTTTCTAAATTTCTGATACCGCTCGATCAGAAGCGTATCGATATCCACCTGTTTCAGACGGTAGACCGCGTCGACAAGGTATTCGTAAATGCTGTCGGCGGTCTGCTCCTTGCTGACATGGGCGCCGCCCTCCGGCTCCGCGATTATCTTGTCGCAAACACCGAAGCGCACAAGGTCGTCCGCGGTTATTTTCAGCACCTCGCAGGCGTCCTTCTCACGCGAACCGTCCTTCCACAATATCGACGCTGCGCCGCGCGGGGAGATAACGCTGTACAGCGCGTTTTCGAGCATCGCAAGCTCGTCGCACACCGCAAGCGCAAGCGCGCCGCCGCTTCCGCCCTCGCCGAGTATCACCGAGATGACAGGGGTTTTGAGCGTCATGAACTCATACAGGTTGCGCGCTATCGCCTCGCCCTGACCGCGCTTTTCCGCCTCAATGCCGCAGAATGCGCCGGGCGTGTCGACAAGGCAGATAACGGGTCTGTGGAACTTCTCCGCCTGCTTTGCAAGACGGAGAGCCTTTCGGTAGCCCTCGGGGTGGGGCATGGAGAAGTTTGTTTTCTTATTCTCCTCGAGCGTCCGACCTTTCACTTGTGCAAGGACAGTAACGGGCGTGTCGCTAAGGTAGCCTATGCCGCCGATTATCGCCGCGTCGTCGCCGTAAAGGCGGTCGCCGTGGAACTCCATGAACCGCGTGAACATTGCGGGGATATAGTCGTTGACGGTCGGACGGTTTTTATGGCGGATAAGCTCGAGCTTTTCGCAGGCTGTAAGATCGCTCATCTTCCCGTCACCTCCTTAGGAAATCCGTGCAGCTTAAGAATGTTTGAAATGCGCTTTCTCATCATTCCGCGCTCAACTATCATATCCGCGAAGCCGCAGTTCTGCTGGAACTCCGCCGACTGGAAATCGTCGGGCAGACGCTGGCGTATCGTGTCCTGAATGACCCTGCGCCCCGCAAATCCGATAAGCACCTTAGGCTCTGCGATAATTATATCGCCGAGGCTTGCGAAAGACGCAGTGACGCCGCCCGTGGTCGGGTCGGTCATTACCGCGATGTAAAGCCCGCCCGCGTCGCTGTGGAGCTTG
>CAMEPN010000233.1 GCA_945931735.1 uncultured Clostridia bacterium | reverse complement strand
GCCTTTTTCTGAACATCACCGCGCAGAACAGCCCGCCGAACAGCAGCGTGCCGATAATATTTCCGACATTTATTTTCAGCGTGAGGTTCGACCATATCAAAAGCGCCGCGCACAGCGCCGCAGCCACTCCCCACGCGATGTCGGATATCCTTGTTTTTGTCATTATGTACCGCCTTAAAGAAAATCCCCCGTTATTTCGCGGGGGATCTTTATTAACTGTTCATTCCAAGCTCGATAGCTTTCATGTTTGATTCGACAAGATGCTTTTTCGCGGCGGGGATTATCTTCTCAAGCGCCTTTCGGATTATCTCGGCGGAGGCAATGCCTGTTTCCTTGATAAGCATGCCTACTAGGATTATGTTCGCCATTCCGCGAAGCCCGTTCTCGTCCGCCATCTGCGTCGCGGGAACATACACGCAGTTGATGTCCTTTCGGTCGGAGCGCGCGCCGACGAGCGAGCTGTCGACTATCGCAAGACCGTCGGGAGCAACCGCGTTTATGAACTTGTCATAGGACGGGTTGTTCATTACTATGAGGATATTCGGCTCGGTAACAAGCGGAGAGCCTATCGGCTTGTCGCTTATGCATACGGAGCAGTTTGCGGTGCCGCCGCGCATTTCGGGACCGTAGCTCGGGAGCCACGAAACCTCGCGTCCGCCGAGAAGCCCGAAGTATGCCAGCATTTTCCCCGCGAAAAGTATTCCCTGTCCGCCGAAGCCCGCGAGGATTATCTCCCTGTTTTCCCTGTTTTCGTTGTTCATCTGACTGCGCCCTCCTTATATACACCGAGGGGATAATACGGTATCATGTTTTCCTTGAGCCATTCGAGGCTCTCTACGGGCGATTTTCCCCAGTTTGTCGGGCAGGTGGAAAGCACCTCAATAAGCGAGAAGCCCTGCTTGTTCTTCTGAAATTCAAATCCCTTGCGGATCGCCGCCTTAGCCTTGCGGATATTCGCGGGGTCGGTCACCGTAACTCGCTCCGCGAGCGCAACGCCGCTTATCTGCGACAGTATCTCACATACCTTAACCGGGAAGCCCTCGACATTGGTGTTTCTGCCATAGGGAGTGGTCTGTGTTACCTGCCCGGGAAGAGTGGTCGGAGCCATCTGTCCGCCCGTCATTCCGTAGGTCGTGTTGTTAATGAATATCACGGTGATATTCTCGCCGCGCGTTGCCGCGTGAATTGTTTCCGCAGTGCCTATCGCCGCGAGATCTCCGTCGCCCTGATATGTAAAGACAAACTTATCGGGGTTGGCTCTCTTAACTCCCGTAGCAACAGCGGGAGCGCGTCCGTGCGCCGCTTCTATCATATCGCAGTTGAAGTAATCATATGCCATTACGGAGCAGCCGACGGGGCATATTCCTATCGTATCGCCCTCGATCTCCATTTCGTCAATGACCTCGGCGACAAGGCGGTGAACAATACCGTGGGTGCAGCCGGGGCAGTAATGGAACGGAACATCGGTAAGCGCGTGGGGTTTTGTAAAATCGGGCATGGTTATTCTCCTTTCAGCTCCTCATCAAGCGTAACGATCTGTGCAAGTATTTCCGAGGGCTTGGGAATAACGCCGCCTGTTCTTCCGAAGAAGGAAACGGGCAGCCTGCATTCTATCGCAAGCTTTATATCGTCTACCATCTGACCCATAGACATCTCCGTTACAAGAACGCGCTTTGCGTTCGCGCAGGCAGCCTTTATCTGCTTATCGGGGAACGGCCAGAGAGTTATCGGGCGGACAAGTCCCGCCTTTATGCCGCGGCTGCGCGCGGTGTCAACGGCAGAGCGTGCCAGTCGCGCGGTCGAGCCGTATGCCGCGACAACAATATCCGCGTCGTCGGTGAGGTAGCTCTCCGCCTCGGGGCACTCAGCCTTGACCAGCTCATAGCGCTTAAAGCGCTCGATATTGTGCTGCTCAAGCTCCTCCGCCTGTAAGTACAGCGAATTGATTATGTTGTGCGGACGCTTGTTTCCGTGGCCGCAGGTCGCCCACGGCTTGCCCGAAGCGTCGGACATCTTTATCTCGCCGTCGGCAAATGTAACCGGTTCCATCATCTGACCGAGAAGTCCGTCCGCGAGTATCAGCGCGGGCATTCTGAACTTGTCAGCCATATCAAACGCCTTTGTAACGTAGTCCGCCATTTCCTGAACGCTGGACGGCGCGTAGACAAGCACCTGAAAATCTCCGTGACCGAGAGCGCGCGTCGCCTGCCAGTAGTCGGACTGGCTCGGCTGAATGCCGCCGAGTCCCGGGCCGCCGCGCATTACGTTGATAATAACGCAGGGCAGGTCTGAACCCGCTATGTAGCTGACGCCCTCGCTCTTGAGGGATATTCCGGGGGAAGAGGAGGAGGTCATGCAGCGAATGCCCGAGCTAGCGCAGCCGTAAACCATGTTTATCGCCGCGATCTCGCTCTCCGCCTGAAGAAACACTCCGCCCACCTTAGGCATTCTCTTTGCCATATATGCGGATATTTCGGTCTGGGGCGTTATCGGGTACCCGAAAAAGCACTTGCAGCCCGCTCTTATCGCCGCCTCGGCAAGCGCCTCGTTTCCTTTCATAAGGTTTCTTTCCATCAGTCAACGCCTCCGTTCTTAACCGTGATAGCGCAGTCGGGACACATTACTGCGCACAGCGCGCAGCCTATGCAGGCGTCGTTGTCGATGCAGACGGCGGTGTAGTATCCTTTCTTATTCAGTTTGTCGTGCTGTATGCTGACTATCTTTTTCGGACAAGCCGTTGCGCAGAGTCCGCAGCCCTTGCAGGCGTCGAAATCCACTTTCATTTTTGCCATTGCAATTCTCCATTCTGCCGCACTTTACGAATTTTGTATTTATCATCCCACTCCCGCTGCGGCTCCTCGGGTATATAAATAAGCGGCGGACGATCCGCCAAAGGAAAATCATTTCTGCGGCGCTTACGGGGATCTACCCTCTGCGCCGATATATCCGCGCCCGAAGGCGCGGTGCGTCATTCCTCCCAAAAAGGGCGGACATAGACCTTTACGGGGAAAAATCCCTCAAGCCCAAGGGAGCTTTCCGCCGCCGAAAAAACAAGCGGTACGCCTGCCGCAGCCGCGCATTCCTCCGCGAACGGCACCGATTCGAGAACGTCGCGCGCAGTCGTTTCCGCGCCGAGGTTGGAGCTGTTCACTATCCCCGTGGCGCTGAGTCCCGAAACGCGCTCGATATCCCGCAGCAGCTCGAGGTTTTCCTCGGGCGTGTGCGTAAGGAAACGATACTTGTTCACGACGTAAAGCATATCGCACCCGTGCTGCTTAAGCGCGGCGGAATACTGCCCGAGAGCGACCGCGCCCGCGTCGTCACCGCCGACGTCGATTATCACCCTGTCATGCCTGTCCAGCAGCGCGCTGACATCGAACGTCAGCGCAGGGATATCGAGGTTAGTGTTGGCGTATTGCGGGGCGATAAGCTCTATTCCCGCGCTGCCGAGCAGCCCGCCGAAATCCGCCGTGCGGAAATACGGGTTCACGATGTCGAGGTCGATAATGCACACGCTCTCCCCCGCCTGCGCGAAATGCAGCGCGAGATTGACCGCGATATTCGTTTTTCCCGACCCGTAATGTCCCGTAACGGCGACCGCTTTTTTAAGATGCATTTTTTCTCCGATCAATAATAGCTGTAACTGGTGTAGTTGCTGAGGCTGCTGCCCAAACAGCCAACACAGGCGAACGTTCCGATAAGGAACAGAAGATAGATACCTACGCCGATAGCAGTGATGATAAGCATTGCGCGGCAGTAATTCTTCTTAGGCTGGGGAGAATCGCCGAACGCGAACACAAACAGCAGCACAAGGCTTACAATAGGAATGCAGCTTGTGAGCAGGACGGTGCCGACCCACTGACCGACTGTCATGTTCTCAACCTTTTCTGCGGGAGCGTTGTTGTTCATGGGATA
>CAMEPN010000232.1 GCA_945931735.1 uncultured Clostridia bacterium | reverse complement strand
CGGGAAGATAAGGTCTGATCCGCCGCCGTGGATATCAATGGTGTCGCCGATGTAGTGGCGCGACATTGCTGAGCATTCGATGTGCCAGCCGGGTCTGCCCTTTCCGAAGGGAGAGTCCCAGTAAGGCTCGCCGGGCTTAGCCGCTTTCCATACCGCGAAATCCATCGGGTCACGCTTCTTCTCGCCAACCTCGATACGCGCGCCCGCGCGGAGATCGTCAAGCGGCATATGGGAGAGCTTTCCGTACTCGGGGAACTTCGCGGTATCGAAATAAACGTCGCCGTCCGCTTCGTATGCGTAGCCCTTTTCAACAAGGGTCTTTACGATATCGATGATGATATCCATGTTTTCCGTTACCTTCGGGTGGATATCCGCTCTGCGTATATTAAGCCCCTCTGCGTCGACGAAATACTCCTTTATCGCGTTTTCGGAAACCTCCGACGCGGTTTTGCCAAGCTCGTTTGCCTTTCTGATTATCTTATCGTCGACATCGGTGAAATTCTGAACATAAAGCACCTTGTACCCGCGGAATTCGAGGTAGCGGCGCAGCGTATCGAAAACGCACAGCGCGCGTGCGTTGCCTATATGGATAAGGTTGTAGACCGTCGGCCCGCAGCAGTATATCTTGACCGTGCCCGGGGTGATCGGCTTAAGTTCCTCTTTCTGCCTTGTCATCGTGTTGTAAATATACATATCGTTGTCCTCCTGTTTTATTCGGTGTTATTTTTCGCTTTTCAGCTCGTCAATTTCCTGCTTAAGTTCACTTATCTCGTTTTCCAGCCTGTCGATATACATTCTGTGCTCGCAGAGAAGCTGTGAAACGGGATCGGGAATGTGTATCTGGTCGAGGTCGCTGTTCGTGACCCTTACTCCGTTTCTGCGCACTACTCTCGCGGGAACACCGACCGCCGTACAATTCGGCGGCACCTCTTCAAGCACGACCGCGTTGGCGGCTATCTTGGAATTGTCCCCTATCCGAAAAGGCCCGAGAACTCGTGCGCCCGCGCCTACAAGAACATTGTTCCCGAGCGTAGGGTGGCGCTTTCCGACGTCCTTTCCCGTTCCGCCGAGCGTTACGTTCTGGTACAGGGTACAGTAGTCGCCTATCTCAGTCGTTTCTCCGATTACAACGCCCGCTCCGTGGTCGATGAAAAGTCCCTTGCCGATCTTAGCGCCCGGGTGTATCTCGATGCCCGTTTTGCTGCGCGAACGCTGGGATATCCACCTTGCGATGAAAAAATGCCCGCGCTCGTAGAACCAGTGCGCGATGCGGTAGCTCCTGACCGCTTTGTATGACGGATACAGGAACAGCACCTCCCATGCGGAACGTACCGCGGGGTCGCGCGCTTTTATCGACGCAACTTCCTCTTTTATCCTGTCGAACATGATTACCTCCGTAAATGCGAATGACCAATGCGCGGGATACAAAAAAGCCTCCGCGCACAACGGCGCGAAGGCGTAATTACACGCGGTTCCACTTCGCTTCGGGCGAAAAAAGCCCCTCCTGCTCCTTAACGCGGAAAACGGACGCGGATACTCCCGACAGCGCCGCGCATTGTGGCAGCCGTTCTTATTCCCCGCGTCGGCTGGCAGCCGCACTTCAGCCGCCTCTGCCGTCCGCGTTTCACCGTACCGCGGCTCTCTGTGCGACAGAAAATGCGCCTACTCTGACTGCTTCAAAGCCTTTACCTTGTTATTATATACTATATTCATTTATTTTTCAAGTGGTTACCGAAAATTTTTTCGCTATTCCGCGTCATTCTGCGCGGCGCTTCTTATCTTCTTCGCTTCCATGCCGCCAAGCAGCATGATAATGAACATCATAAGCCCGCCCGCGCTGAGTATCAGACCCGCCTTTAACCCCGCGGGGAAGAACGACAGCACTATCGTGTGCTCGCCCTCGGGCACCTTAAAACAGATAAGCGACTCGTCAAGGCAGGAGGCAAGCTCGACCTCCTCGCCGTCGATATACGCCGTCCAGCCCTCCTCGTAGGGTATCGTCGTGAACAGTGCGCGATCCTCGTCGGCGTTGACATGAATAGTAAGCTGTGTCCCCGAATCACGCGTAACTGTCGTTCCCTCGTTCATCGAGTGCATTTCCTCATTGAACCGCGCAAGCGAATCGGGCGCGATATAGTAAAACTGCGCCGACTTGAAATAAACCGCGTTTTCAAGCAGGTCAAGCCGAACGGTAAAGGTTTCGCCCTCCTTATAATCGCCGATGTATTCAATGCTGTAATTTTCGTACTTAAAGTAGTTCGAGCGGTACTGCCCGTCGACATAAAGCTGCGTTTCGCGCTCGTAATCGGTCGGGAGATACATATACACTTGTCCGTAAGCAGGCATCGTAACATCGTAGGATATCCACGCAGGCTCGTCCTCGTCCTTTTTGCGGTAGGAATAGTGCGCGTCGGTAGTGCTGCCGGTTTTTATGTTCATGCTGTCGAACTCCAGCTCGTCGATCGGGCGGAAAACGGTCAGCGGCAGGTCGCCCGAAAGCACGTTCGCAAGCTTGTTCTGAACAAGGAACGGCGAATACTCCTCGCAGTCGTAGCCTATTACCTGCTTGTCCGCAAGGTACGCTATCGGCAACGTGTCCGTATTTTCGTAAACGGTGACGCCTATCTCGTTTTCAATGTCTATCGTGTCCTCATAGGGCACATAGCACTTGTATTTTGAAAGGACATACTTGACCCCGAAAATATCGTCCGTCAGCATAGTCGCGCCGTCGTATCGGGTATAATGCTCCCTCGAGGAGTAGCCGAGCGAGCCGAGCAGGGATATAGCCTTTGAATTGAGCGTGCTGGAGCTGTGGCTCATGCCGTACATACGGAGCGCTATCTCGTCGTTCACGCAGCGGAAGTATGTCTTTTCCATGCGGTAAAAGCTGTCGTCCATCTCGTGTATCTGCTCCGTTATCTCCCGCGTATACGGGATATCCCCGCGGTAGGTAGAGCGGTCGGAGAATACTATGTCCTTATGCATATCGTAAAGCGATACCGAGGTATTGAGCAGCGCCTCGAGGCTGACCGCAGAAACCATAGCGATACGCATTACGCGGCTGTTCCCGCGTTTTTTGTATGCATATGCGAGCGAGCCTATCACCGCAAGAACGACAAGCGGTATCACGATAATAAGCGTTGTGTTGAAATATTCGTGACCCGCGTTGAGGTCGCAGTAAAGCAGCACTCCGACAAGGAATACCGACGCTCCCCCGAGCACCTTCCCCCTTACGCTGCAGATATTCTCGAACGCCTGCGCGCCGAACAAAACGAGCAGAAAGCTTATCATAAAGCTGTATCTGTAAGGGAGCCAGTTCGGGAGCTGCCCTCCGTGCCACATCATGTCTACGGGGCGAATATACATCGAAAGCACAAGCACGCCGATAAGCACGCCGCCCGCGATACGCTCCTGCGCGGGAAATTTCTTAACGCGGAAATAAGCCGCCGCGAAAACCAGAGCGAGCGTTCCGCAGTACAGTATGGGAAGCCCCTCCATGCGCACCGTGTCGTACGTTGTCGGGAAAAGCTTGATGAATATGTCGGCGATGTTAAAGTTCTCCGCGAGGGAATAGTCCGGATCGGAGAACGTGAATTTCCCGTTTGAGAGCGACTTGTAAACGGGCAGTATCATAAAGCAGGACATAAGTATCGCCGCGACGGACGCAGCCGCATATACAACTGCGGCGGCGCATTTCTGCCCGAAGCGCTTGTTCACGCTCTTCCCCGAGAAAATGTAATACAGAAAATACAGCGCGGAGAATATCCCCACCATATATCCGATATAGAAATTCGACGCGAAAATATATACCAGCGAAAGGACATACAGTACGAACTTCCGCTTGTCGCAGACCCGCTCAACGCCCATGATGACGAGCGGCAGAGCGACTAGTCCGTCCAGCCACATCGGATTCATTGTCTG
>CAMEPN010000231.1 GCA_945931735.1 uncultured Clostridia bacterium | reverse complement strand
TTTTGCTAAAAGCACCCGTCATGGCAGACCAAAAGCCCTCCTGACGAAAAAAACAAAAAGAGCCGGCTCAAAAAAGTCGGCTCATTCAGTTTACTCGGAGGTCATTCCGCCGTTTCGGAGGTTTCAGAAGTTTCGGAGGTTTCAGAGGTTTCCGCTGTTTCCGGCGGAACATAGCTTATCAGCACCTCGCAATGCTCGCTTGAGGTTTCTTCGGCGAGCCATGCTTTCATATGCTCCCTGTCGGAGTCGGAAAGCTCCCTGTCCGTCTTGCCGATGAGCAGCGTGTATGTACAGTCGTTGTCCGAAATAACGCCGCAGCGAACATCGCTCAGCTCGGCAAAAATCTTTGACGCCTTTTCCGAAAGCGCGGCATAGTCCAAGGTGTCTTTAAGCTCGGAGTTTTCGTCGCGAAGCCCGCTTATCTCCTCCTCGCACCTCGAAAGGAGCTGTTCAAGCTCGTCTATGCGGTTCTCTTGGAGCGCAATGGTTATCTTGTCGGCGTTGCCCTCTTCGGCGTTGGTGATAACCTTGTTCTGCGTGACGTTAAGCGTGTAGCCGTCAAGACCGTATTTCGGCATCTCCTGCTCCAGCATGGCGATCACGTCATCTGAAATCGGCGTTCCGACAAGGGAAACAGATACAGTCTTGGCAGTCTTGTCTGCGCTGCTCTGTACCACCGATGTCCCCGAAAAAACAAACTGCTCCGACAGATAGCTCGATATGTTCTTGTCCATTACGGAGCTGATAACGGTCGCCGCTCCGAAGAATACGCTCGGAACAGCCACGACAATGGTTATTGCCGCAACTGCGTGATTGATCTTCTTCTGCTGCTTGTCGCTGACATTGCGGTGATACGGAACGCGGAGCAGCATCATCACTATCATGGTCGAAAGGGATATGAACAGCGTATTGATCAAAAACAGATACAGCGCGCCGAAGAAGAAGGTAGGCTGCATAGTCGCAAGCCCGTAGCCCGCGGTGCAGAGCGGCGGCATAAGCGCCGTTGCGATCGCTACGCCCGGGATAACGTTGCTCTTTTTTTCGCGGGTATTGCCTATCGCGCCCGCGATACCGCCGAACAGGGCGATAAGCACGTCCCATATCGTGGGGCTGGTGCGGGCTATCATTTCAGCCGTGGGAGCGTCCAGCGGTGATATCAGAAAATACACCGTCGAGCTGACAAGGGCTATCACGACCTGCGTCCCGAACCGCAGAAGTGCGCGGCGCAGCAGCGTAAGATCCCTTACCGCCAGCGAATAACCCATGGTCATAATGCCGCTCATCAGCGGAGAGATAAGCATTGCGCCGATTATTACGGCGGTGGAGTTGAGATTAAGTCCTATCGAAGCAATGAGCGCGGCGAGCATCAGTATCCACATATTCGGGCCGTGGATAACGGTGTTCTCCTGCATCATCGCGTCGATTTCCTCATAGGTCATCATGCCGTCGTGCATATTGAGCAGATCTCTGAAGAATTTCCGCATTCCCCTGCGCTTCTCATGGATCTCTTTTTGTATCCCCTCGTCGATCTCAGCGGCTTTTTCGGTTGTTTTGCTCATTATTTCACCCCTATTTTCGGACAATTTCAAGTTTTCCCGGTCAATGTTACTGAACCGATTTTATTATATCACTGTCAAAGGCGGTATGTCAACAACAAAAATGACCCCAAATATGAATTTTCAGCCGCAACTTACTTTCAAATATTCGCATAAGCTATTGACTATATGCAATTTTTAGTATATAATAGTTTATAAGGCAATGAGTTGTCTGAAACGGAGAATGATATGAAAAAAATTTTATCTATACTTATTATTATAGGGATAATGCTGACGCTGCCCGTGGCTGCTTTCGCGGAGAACACCCGCTCCTATGTCGCAAGCGTATATAACGACCGAAGCGGACTGCCGACGGGAGAAGCGAACGATGTCATTCAAACGCCCGACGGCTACATTTGGATAGGCAGCTATGCGGGACTTATCCGTTATGACGGGTCGGTTTTCCGTAATTTCAGCGAGGAGGGCGCGCTCGCGACTGCGACGGTACGTTCGCTGTTTGCCGACTCTACGGGGCGGCTGTGGGTAGGCTCAAACGACATGGGCGTTTTCTACATGGAAAACGACAGCTTTGTCAGACCCGAGGGTCAGCCCGAGGACAGCTTCTCCACCGTCCGCAGCTTTTCCGAGGCGGAAAACGGCGATATATATGTTTCGGGTTCGTCCGGGCTTGCAAGAATATCGGACGGAAAGATGACCGTGTATGACACACCCGAGCTGTCGGGCGAAACGGTTTATTCCACCGCCTTGGATAAGTTCGGACGTATATGGTGCTGCACCAACTCGGGCTGCTCCGTTATCAACCCCGACGGCACGATGGTCGGAGCGCTGAATAGCGACACCATATTTTCGGGAAATGGCAGCATATACAGCCTTGCCTCGGGCGAAAACGGAAAGGTATGGTGCGGATCAGACACTGACCTGCTCGCGGAGATCTCATTTAAGAGCGAGGAGCTGAAATCATCGGGGCTTGAAATAACCCTGCACAAAACAGGCAGCGTATGCACCCACGACAGCCTTGAAACACTGGCGGACGGCGGGGTCGCGGTGAACGGTCTGCGCGGCTTCGGGATATACCGTGACGGGACATTTATAGAGTTTTCTGAGAACGAGGGCGCTTCTTCCGTGGAAGGCTCCTGCATCGACTACGAGGGCAATATATGGCTCGCTTCCTCCACCAACGGCGTGGTAAAGTTCACAGAGGGCTGCTATTCCACCCCAAACAGCTATGCCGGTTTGTCGGGAAAATCACTGAACACCATAGTCAGTCAGGGCGATTATTATTTCATGGGCACAGACAACGGGCTGCTGATATGCACCAAAAGCTGGCAGCCGATAACAAACGAGCTGACGCAAATGCTCGACGGTCAGCGCGTCCGTCATATCATCGGCGACAGCAGCGGCAACGTTTGGATAGCCTCCTACTCCGATGATCCAGTTATCCGCTGCAACGTCAACACATGGGAGATCACCTGCTTTACGCAGGCAGACGGGCTTTCGGACAGAAGCGCAAGAACGCTGCTTGAAATGTCCGACGGCTCCGTTGCGGTCGGTATGCAGAACGGTCTCAGCATAATTTCCCCGTCGGGAAAGATACGCAGCTACAATGATTTCTCCTACCCTGCTATCCTGTGCATGACGGAAACCGACTCCGGCACGCTTCTCGCGGGCAGCGACGGCGGCGGCATTTACGAGATAGGCGGCGATAACATAACGATACACAGCTATTCCGAGGGACTTGACAACGGAATTATTCTCCGTATCATAGCGGACTCGGAGCCGAACTGCTATTTCGTAAGCACGAGCAGCGGACTGTTTTACTACGACGGCAGAAGCTTCCGCAAGCTGACTAACCTCAACAAAACCTCCGGAAACATATTCGATATGTACATCATAGAGGACAAGCTTTTCCTTCTCCAGAACAGCGGCATTCTTTCTATCCCGCGCGAGGATGTTATCGCGGACAACGGCGCTGCGGCGCTATGCTACGGCTTTGAGCACGGGCTTTCCGGCTCGCTTTACGCAAACACATGGCACTGGCTATCTCCCGAGGGAAAGCTGTATCTCGCAACAAGCAGCGGAGTAAGCATTTTCGCCTTCAGTCCGCCGGAGAGTATTCTCCCGAAAGGCGCTGTCAACAGCATAACGGTAGACGGAACGGTTTACGACCACCCGACATCGCTCAATATCGAAAAAGGCGCGCACCGTATCACCGTAGATTTTGCCGCGCTGTCATACACCGACACTACGCGGCTGTCTATCGCGTACAAGCTGGACGGATTTGACGAAGAGGAAACTGTCATAAGCGGAGAAAAGAGCGTAAATATCAGCTACACCAATCTCCCCGGCGGTCAATATCCTTTTAATATG
>CAMEPN010000230.1 GCA_945931735.1 uncultured Clostridia bacterium | reverse complement strand
GAGGTCGTCGGCTTTATCGAGGACTCGGAGTGCGCTTCGCTGCGAGAGGCGTGCTATGCCTGCACGGTCACGCCGTCGGTGGTCAAGCGGCTGGTCGACAAGGGCGTTCTCGAGCAGTTTGAGAATGTCGTATTCAGAACCGAGCCGACGGAGGGCGCTGCCGAAAGCCCTTCGGACATTCATTTCTCACCGAAGCAGCAGGAGGTGTTCGACGGCTTGCTTGAGCTGATGAACAGACCCGAGCCGAAATGCGCTCTGCTGCGAGGAGTGACCGGAAGCGGAAAGACCTCGGTATTCATAAAGCTTATCGAGCAGGCGCTGGCGCAGGGGAAATCGGCAGTCATGCTTGTTCCCGAAATATCGCTCACGCCGCAGATGGTGGGGAAATTCCGCAGGCTGTTCGGCGCGGAGGTCGCAATAATGCACAGCAGCCTTTCGCTCGGCGAGCGCGCGGACGAATACCGCCGTGTCCGCGACGGAAAGGCGCATATCGTCATCGGAACGCGCAGCGCGGTGTTTGCCCCCGTACAAAATCTCGGTATCATCGTCATAGACGAGGAGGGCGAGGGTACTTATAAATCCGAAAGCTCGCCCCGATATCACGCGCGGGACGTTGCGAAGCAGCGGTGCTTTGCGCACAACGCGTTCCTGCTGCTTGCTTCCGCGACACCGTCATTGGAAAGCTATTATTACGCGAAAAAGGGCAGGTACAGCCTTTTCGAGCTTGACGAGCGGTACAACAACGCCGTCCTCCCCGACGTATATATAGTAGATATGAAAGAAGAGCAGCGAAACGGCAACAATTCGTCGTTCAGTATGCCGCTTATCCATGAGATAGAGCTGAACCTTGAGCGCGGGGAGCAGTCGATACTGCTGCTGAACAGGCGCGGTTACAGGACGAGCGTGCGCTGCGCGGGCTGCGGAGCGCCTGCCGAGTGCCCGAACTGCTCGCTCCCGCTGACCTATCACAAGGCGAATAACAGCGTAATATGCCACTACTGCGGCTATATGCGGCAGATGGACAGCATATGCCCGAAATGCGGCGGGCGATTTTTCTCCATGAAAGGAACCGGCACGCAGCGCATTGAGGACGAGATATCCGAGCTGTTTCCGAAATCGCGCGTTCTCCGTATGGACGCGGACACTACCTCGACGAAGAACGCATTCGAGCGGAATTTCAAGGCGTTCGCGGACGGGGAGTACGACATAATCGTCGGCACGCAGATGATAGCAAAGGGGCTGGATTTCCCGAACGTAACGCTTGTCGGCGTGCTGAAAACGGATAATTCTCTATATTCGGAGGATTTCCGCGCATATGAGCGGACATTCTCGCTTATAACGCAGGTCGTCGGGCGGTCGGGGCGCGGCGGAAAGCGCGGCAGGGCAATGATACAGACCTTTTCGCCCGAGCATTATGTCATTAACCTTGCGGCAAGGCAGGATTACCCCGATTTTTATAATGAGGAGATAGGGCTTCGCGAGGCGCTTTTGTATCCGCCGTTCTGCGATATTGTTGTGTTCGGCTTTTCGGCGCTCTCGGAAAAGAGCTGCGAGAACGCGGCGCGTATCTTTGCGGGAATGCTCTGCGAGAACGCAAAGCCGCTCGGAAAGGGCGTTCCGCTGAGGATACTCGGGCCTGCGCCCAATACAATAGGAAAGCTGAACGGCAGGTTCAGATACCGCCTTATTTTGAAATGTATAAACAGCAGCGCGCTGCGCGGGCTTGTCGGAGAAACGATGAAACAGGCCGCGCAGAATGCCGCTTTCGCGAATGTCAGCTTTTACGCCGACATGAACGGCAGCATGGACTGAAAGGATAGATTTATGGCATTAAGAGAAATTGTTAAATTCGGCGACGATATTCTGAGGAAAAAATGCAGACCCGTGACGGCGTTCGACCAAAAGCTGTGGACGCTGCTGGACGATATGCGCGACACGCTCAAGGCGGCGGACGGCGCGGGGCTTGCCGCTCCGCAGGTGGGAATGCTCCGCCGCGCGGTCATTGTGGACGTTCACGACGACCACGGCGTTATCGAGCTTATCAACCCCGAAATAGTTTCAACAGAGGGAACTCAGATCGGCGACGAGGGCTGCCTTTCCGCGCCCGGGGAATGGGGCAGGGTAGAGCGCCCCGCGACTGTCACCGTAAAGGCTCAGGACAGAAACGGAAACGAGTTCACCATGACCGGCAGCGGGCTGCTCGCGCGCGCGTTCTGCCACGAGATAGACCATCTGGACGGGGTGCTTTTTACCGACAGGATAAAGTCGGAGCTGCCGACTAAAGCGAAAGGAAAATAAAATGGCTGTTAGGGAAATTCTTCGCTTCGGGGACGAGCTTCTTCGGGAGCACTCCGCCGAGGTTGATAAATTCGACGCGGAGCTGTGGGAGCTGCTCGACGATATGTACGAAACCATGTGCGCCGCAGACGGAGTGGGGCTTGCCGCGCCGCAGATAGGCGTGCTTAAGCGCGTCGTCGTTATTGATATAGGCGATGAGAACGGGCGTATCGAGCTTGTCAACCCCGTTATCCTTTCCATGAGAGGAAAGCAGACGGAGCCGGAGGGCTGCCTTTCATACCCCGGTAAGCAGGGCGTAGTCAAGCGCCCCGCATATGTGCGTGTGCGCGCGCTTGACCGATACGGAAAAAAGGTCGAGTACAAGGGCAAGGAGCTGCTCGCAAGGGCTTTCTGCCACGAAATAGACCATCTCAACGGGATTTTATATAAGGATAAGGTCATAGAATGGGTAGAGGAGGACGAGTGATGAAAACAGTATTTATGGGCACGCCCGTGTTTTCGCTGTCCTGCCTTGAGGCGCTGCTGGACGCGGGACACGAGGTCGCGGCGGTATTCACTCAGCCCGATAAGCCCCGAAACAGGGGAAAGCAGATACAGATGACTCCCGTAAAGGAATGCGCGCTTAAACACGATATACCCGTGTATCAGCCGCTCTCGCTCCGAAAGGGAGAGGACGCGGAAAGGTCGCTCGCCGTACTGCGAGATATCGCGCCCGACTGCATTGTTGTCGTGGCATACGGGCAGATACTACCGAGGAAGATACTGGAGCTGCCGAAATACGGCTGTATCAACGTTCATGCGTCGCTGCTCCCGAAATACCGCGGCGCGGCGCCGATGCAGCGCTGCATACAGGACGGCGAAAAGGTCACGGGCGTGACTACGATGTATATGGCGGAGGGTCTGGACACGGGCGACATGATAATGAAGACCGAGGTCGCGATAACCCCCGAAATGACGGGCAGCGAGCTGCACGACCTGCTGTCCGCGGCGGGCGCGGAGCTAATCGTGAAAACGCTTTCCGCGCTTGAGGACGGAACGGCTGTCCGCACGCCGCAGACGGGCGACACCTGCTACGCGGCAATGATAACCAAGGAGGAGCTTAAGCTGGACTTCACGAAGCCCGCCGAGGCTGTCCATAACTTTATCCGCGCAATGTCAGACGCGCCCTGCACATACACCTTCCTCGACGGAAAGCGGCTCAAGGTCTACCGCGCGGCTCTTTCGGGAATGGTTTCCTCCGCGCCTGCGGGGACGGTCGCCGACCCGGAGAAATTCGCGGTCGTATGCGGCGATGGCCGCTGCGTTGAATTTACCGAGATACAGCCCGAGGGCGGGAAGCGCATGGACGCGGCTTCGTTCCTGCGCGGAAAAAAGCTTGAAAAGGGCGCTTTGCTGGGCTGAAAATGAATACGAAAAATAACGAAAGGTAACGGGAAAAATGGCTGACGCTCGACTTACCGCGGTCAAAATGCTGCTGAAAATGGAAAGCAGCGATTCTTATTCAAATATCCTGCTTGATTCCGCGCTGACCTCCTCGGAGCTTTCCGAGCGCGAGAAAGCCTTTGCTGCCGCGCTTTTTTACGGCGTTATCGAGCGGCGGCTCACGCTGGATTATGTTATTCAGCAGAACA